>NZ_CAXAPL010000003.1:0-248734 GCF_963970845.1 Pseudomonas sp. RA_105y_Pfl2_P56 | reverse complement strand
TGGCGCACACGGACTTCCTGCACGAACTTGATCAGGCGTTGATCTTGATCGACTCGGGCCCGATAGGCCCGATCACGCTTGTAAAAGGCTTGGCGACTGATCCCCATAAACTGGCAAGCCCTGCTGATACTCAGGGTTTGGGTTTGCGCAACGACTTGCCGGGCCGCTTTTTTACGACAGATACGCCGTAGTCGTTCTTCAGAACATCGACTACGTCCTCGAAGAATTTGGCTTTCTGATTCGCCAGCGCCAATTGCTCCTCAAGCTCTTTGATTCTCTGCTCGGGGGTCAGAGGCAAAGTTGGCTCGTCCATCGGTCGAGTCCTCTGGGTACGGATGGAGGCGCCTTGGCTCCAATCTTGTCGACCATGCTTGCGTAACCAAACCAACACCGTCGACCGGCCCTGGATCCCGTAGCGCCGTTGAGCCTCTTTATAACTCAACTCGCCTTTTTCGACTTGGTCGACAACCGACAATTTAAAAGTCAGCGTGTAATCGCGCTGACTACGTTTTGCGCCCGTATCCATTGCACCCTCCTGATAAGAAGCCAGAAGGTGTAAAC
Source organism: Pseudomonas sp. RA_105y_Pfl2_P56 (assembly GCF_963970845.1). NCBI lineage: Bacteria > Pseudomonadati > Pseudomonadota > Gammaproteobacteria > Pseudomonadales > Pseudomonadaceae > Pseudomonas > Pseudomonas sp. RA_105y_Pfl2_P56. Next base: position 248,173 of record NZ_CAXAPL010000003.1, on the reverse strand, counting down.
CTTATTCAGGACGAGACATTAGGCATTAAAAAGCCGGCTTGTGGCCGGCTTCTCGGGGACTGGCTTGGCCTATTTTTGGTAAGCCTTGCCAGCCTTCAAAACGTACATCCGGATCTGCGTCCGGCTGTGGGACTTGGTCAGACGTTGGTCTGCCGCGTCGGGCGTCATCTGAGCCGCGGGAGCGGGGCGATGCGCGAATGTGGGGCGCAGGATACTGAGTTTTGTTGGGAATTCCCAGCCTGAAGTGCGGTTTAGAGCGACTGACGCAGTACAGAACCGGTATTTGAACTGTTTTTCAGCGCCTCTTCGCGGGCAAGCCCGCTCCCACAGGGTTTTGTGTGTGCTGGCCGATCATAGAAACGGCACCACCGGACGTCTCTTGCTCAGCGTCGACCACCAGAACACCCAGCCCAGTATATGAATCCGTTGCTCTTCTATCTGCGCGGGGCGGAACACTTCGTCCGGGTATTCGGCGCTGTTGTGGCTGCGCATTCGCAGGCCGTTGCCGGGCATGCGGTGCAGGTATTTGATGCGCAGCATGCCGTCGTGTTCGATGGCGTAGATCTCGCCATCCACCACTTGAGTCAGGCCGCGGTCGATGGCGACGATGGAGCCGTCTTCGATGCGGTCGGCCATACTGTTGCCGATCATGTGCGCGCAGATGGCGTCGGAGTGACGGATTTCCAGTTGATCGAGGTGCGCGCGCAGCAGGCGGATGGATTGGTCCGTGTCGTGGATGACGTGGGTTTTGCCGGAGCCGTCGGTGAGGGGCGTTTCCTTGAAGAACACCAGATCGATGTCGTTGGGATCGATGACGGTGTAGACGCCGCGGATGGCATGGGCGTCGAAGGTGTCGCCATTGCTGGCGGGCGGCGTCAGGCTCGGCAACTCCTTTATGCCTTCGCCGGTCTTCAGCCATTCGCTGTTAACGGACAGCAGGCGTGAGACTTCTTCCATGCGATACGCCGGGACGCCCCGGGTGTACCAGTTGTGGACATTTTGGGCTTCCGTGCCCCAGAACTTTGCGAATCCCGTGGTGGTGATGTTCGCTGCTTCCAGGAGTGCCTTGAATCTTGGACCGCTAGTGTTCTTTCTCATAAACACGGAGTCTACGGCCGTGCTAGAGCGGTTTGAATAAACTTGGCGTTCAAAAAAAGGCTGAATTTTGCGACGGGATGTAAGCCCATCTTGTGGGAAATTAAACAGGTTAAAACTTTGTTACGTATGCTTTAAACGTTGCGTTTAAGCAGGATGTTCTCGCGCATAAAAAACCCCGTATCAAACGGGGTCTTCTTCAAGCATCACGCAGGTTGCAGGCGCTTAGCCTTTGTAGGCAGCAACCGACTTGGTGATCGCTTCGCGGGCGGCGTCTGCACCGGCCCAGCCTTCGATCTTGACCCATTTGCCTTTTTCGAGATCTTTGTAGTTCGCGAAGAAGTGCTCGATCTGCTGGATCAGCAGTGGCGGCAGGTCGGTGTATTCCTTCACATCGACGTACAGCTGGGACAGCTTGTCGTGTGGGACTGCGATGACTTTGGCATCGCCGCCGCCGTCGTCGGTCATGTTCAGGATGCCCACTGGACGTGCGCGGATCACCGAGCCTGGCGCAACCGGGTAAGGGGTCACAACCAGCACGTCGAGGGGGTCACCGTCGTCAGCCAGGGTGTTCGGGATGTAACCGTAGTTGGCCGGGTAGAACATTGGGGTGGCCATGAAACGGTCAACGAACAGGCAATCGCTGTCTTTGTCGATTTCGTATTTGATCGGCGCGTGGTTGGCCGGGATCTCGATCGCGACGTAGATGTCGTTCGGCAGGTCTTTGCCAGCCGGAATCTTGCTGTAGCTCATTGGGCGTTGCCCCCGTAGTTGACCAAAAACACTTGGCCGGATTGACCAAAAAGTGGCGGCGATTATAGGCATATTCCGCCGCCGATGCCACGCACCGAAAGTCGTGCAGACCTTAGTCGTGAGCCTGATAGACCGGGTCCTGGGCCTGAAGTTGCCGCAGCCTGCCCAGTGGATCCTGCCGGTAGAAAAGCTTCAGTTGCAAGTAGACCTGTGGATAAGCCTTGTGCAGCAGATCGGGTGCGCTGAAGAAGTATTCGCTGGTGACGGCGAAGAACTCGGCAGGATTTTCGGCCGCGTAGGGATCGATGGCGGTTTCGGCGTCCGGATTGCGGTCCAGTTGGCGGTTGAGGTCGTCGTAGGCCTTTTGCATGACCTCGGCCCAGTCGCTGACGCGCATGTCGGCGTGCAGCGGCGGCAGGCCGTTGGCATCGCCGTTGAGCATGTCGAGTTTGTGCGCCAGTTCGTGGATGACCAGGTTGTAACCTTCCCAGCCACCACTGGCCATTACACCCGGCCAGGCCAGGATGATCGGCCCCTGTTGCCAGGCCTCGCCGCTGTGTTCGCCATCCCATTCATGTTCGACGCCGCTGGCATCGCGATGGCGCTGCGGGCTGAGGAAGTCGTCGGGATAGAGGACGATCTCGTGAAAACCCTGGTACCAGTTCAGATCGCCCAGATTGAGCAGTGGCAATTGCGCCTGAGCCGCAAGCAGCAGGCGTTGTTCCTGATGCAATTCGACACCGGGCAGGGCGGTCAGGTGTTTGTCTTCGAGAAACAGCACGCAGGCTTCACGCAGCCATTGGTCTTGGGCTGCACTGATGCCGTCGAGAAAGCTCAGGTGATGGCGCACCCGTTGCCACAGGTCGTCGGCAATCGGGTGCCTGGCCAGGATGCGCCGGCGACGCCAGGCGCTCAGTGACCACATCGGCTTAGTGCGATTGGGCTTTGGCGCTGCCGAGTCGGCTGCGTACCACACCAATGATCATCGGTACCAGCGACAGCAGGATGATGCCGAGCACCAGCAACGACAGGTTTTTTTTGATGAATGGCACGTTGCCGAAGAAGTAACCCAAGGTCACCAGACCACCGACCCACAGCACCGTGCCGAACACACTGAAGCCGAAGAAGCGCGGGTAAGGCATCTTCGCCACACCGGCGACGAATGGCGCGAAGGTGCGAATGATGGGCAGGAAGCGCGCCAGGGTCACGGTTTTGCCACCGTGCTTGTCGTAGAAGTCGTGGGTCTGTTGCAGGTAGTCGCGACGGAAGATTTTCGAGTTGGGGTTACTGAACAGTTTTTCGCCGACTGTTCGTCCGATCACGTAATTGGTGCTGTCGCCCATGATCGCTGCCAGCATCAGCAGACCGCCCAACAGGACTGGGTCCATGCCACCGCCTGCCGCTACCGCACCGGCGATGAACAACAGCGAATCGCCTGGCAGAAAGGGCATCACCACCAGACCGGTTTCACAGAAAATCACCAGAAACAGAATGGCGTAGATCCAGGGCCCATAGTTGTTCACCAGCAAGTCGAGGTAAACGTCGAGATGCAGGATAAGGTCGAGCGGGTTGAAATCCATGGGGGCACCTGTGTGGCGGCCCGACTCTGCAGGCCTGTGCGGATGACTTCGTGTAAGCCTACATCGAGGTGTAGTTTTTCTTACAAGCCGGAAAGCTCGGGATTATACGGTCTGAGAGGTGAAAAGCGCGTTGGTTTTGTAGCGAGGGATGTCCGGGTGTGAACAATTGTCAGGGACGACGGGAGAGGAGAAGGCCTGCAGGATCACAGCCTTCGGTAGCGACTACATTGGAATGCGTTCTTTTGTAGAACTGCCGAAGGCTGCGATTTTTTGGGTCAGAGTTCGTCGCTGATTGGCAGCACGTAGTTCTTGAACTCGGTGTCTTCCTTGAACCCGATGGACTCGTAGGTTTTCTGTGCCACTTCGTTATCGGCACTGGTGGAAACGCGCATGCGCACGGCCTGGGTTTCCTTGGCCATTTTCTTCGCGGTGCGGATCAGGTTGTCGGCGACCAGTTGGCGGCGGGCGTCTTCGGCGACATAGATGTCGTTGAGGATCCATACGCGCTTGAGCGACAACGAAGAGAAACTTGGATAGAGCTGACAGAAGCCCATCAGCTTCTTGTCGTCATCGTCGGCGAGGGCCAGATAAATCACCGATTCCTTGCGGCGCAGGCGTTTTTCGAGAAACGCGCGGGAGGAATCCGGGTAAGGCAGTGAACCGTAGAACTCACGATAGGTGACGAACATCGGAGTCAGTAAATCCAGGTGTTCGAGGGTCGCTTGAATAATCCGCATGATAGGTCTCGTCTTCAAGTGGCTGTCTTCAACTGCTCTGACGGCGATGGGAAACCCTGGCGGCCGTGCGTCGATCCTGCCTGATACCGGCGCAGAAACGCAATGCGGAATCGGTTCAGGTTGTCGACGGGCCGAGTAGGAAGTTTCCTTTCATGTCCGCACCGGTGTCCGACTCCAGCGTCTGAACCTGTGCTTCGTCCTTCAGATTGACCCCCGACAGTTGCCGTCGGCAGGCTTCGCGCATCAGGTACAGCAAGCGATGTGCCGCCATGCCGTAGCTCAAGCCCTCAAGCCGCACATTGGAAATGCAGTTGCGGTAGGCATCGGTCAGCCCGATCTTTGGATTGTAGGTGAAATACACCCCCAGGCTGTCGGGCGAACTGAGGCCCGGGCGTTCGCCAATCAGCATCACCAGCATTTTTGCGCCCAGCCGTTCACCTATTTCATCGCCGACCGCGACGCGGCCCTGTTCCACGAGGATGACCGGCGCGGCGGACCAGCCATCGGCGCTCATTTGCTCTTCCAGTCGGGTCAGCAGTGGCAGCGTGTGGCGATGCACGGCCAGCGCCGACAAACCATCGGCGACGACAATCGCCAGATCCACGCCGCCGGGATTGGTCGCCGCGTAGTCGCGCAGAGCCTGGGCTGAGTCATCACTCAACTTGCGCCCCAGATCGGGGCGTTGCAGGTAGCTGTTGCGATCCACCGCCGCGCTGTGCAGCAGCAACGTCTGGCGCCCGCGCTCATTGAGTTGGGCGCTGAGCCCGGCATGATCGAACGGCAAGTGCACCGCATCCCGCGCCTGAGCATGGGCGAACTGGAAATCCAGTTGTGCGCGGGTCGGCAGACTGGTGCCGGTGCGGCCGAGGGCGATCCGCGCGGGGGTCAGGCGACGCAGTTCCAGCCATGGGTTTTGCGGGTCGAGGGGCGGTTTTTCCATAAGACTCATCCCAGTTGCGCCAAGGCCTGGCGGAAGGCCGGCGGCAGGTTGTTGCCGAAGCGAACCTTGCCGTCCGCCTGAGTGAAAATGCCCATGTTCGCCAGCCATTGCTCGAATTCCGGCGCCGGTTTCAGGCCCAGGGTCTGGCGGGCGTAGAGCGCGTCGTGGAACGAGGTGGTCTGGTAGTTGAGCATGATGTCGTCGGAGCCGGGGATGCCCATGATGAAGTTGATCCCGGCGACACCCAAGAGGGTCAGCAGGGTGTCCATGTCGTCCTGATCGGCCTCGGCGTGGTTGGTGTAGCAGATGTCGCAACCCATCGGCACGCCGAGCAACTTGCCGCAGAAGTGGTCTTCGAGGCCGGCGCGAATGATCTGTTTTCCGTTGTAGAGGTATTCCGGGCCGATAAATCCTACGACGGTGTTCACCAGAAACGGCTTGAAATGGCGGGCCACAGCGTAGGCTCGGGTCTCGCAGGTCTGTTGATCGACGCCATGGTGGGCGTTGGCCGACAGGGCGCTGCCCTGACCGGTTTCGAAATACATCAGGTTTTGCCCAAGGGTGCCGCGGTTCAGGCTCAAACCGGCGTCGTAGCCTTCCTGCAACACATTCAGGTTGATACCGAAACTGGCGTTGGCCGCTTCGGTGCCGGCGATCGACTGGAACACCAGGTCCAACGGCACGCCACGGTTGATCGCTTCGATGGAGGTGGTGACGTGGGTCAGCACGCAGGCCTGGGTGGGGATGTCGTAGCGCTGGATGATCGCGTCGAGCATTTCCAGCATCGCGCAGATCGAGGCGATGCTGTCGGTGGCCGGGTTGATGCCGATCATCGCGTCGCCGTTGCCGTACAGCAGACCGTCGAGAATGCTCGCGGCAATGCCGGACGGCTCGTCGGTCGGGTGGTTGGGTTGCAGGCGAGTTGACAGGCGCCCGCGCAGGCCGAGGGTGCCGCGAAACTTGGTCACTACGCGGATTTTCTGCGCCACCAGCACCAGGTCCTGCACGCGCATGATCTTCGACACGGCGGCGACCATTTCCGGGGTCAGGCCGGGCGCGAGATTACGCAGGCTGGTTTCATCGGCGGCCTCGCTGAGCAGCCAGTCGCGAAAACCGCCGACGGTGAGGTGGCTGACCACGGCGAAGGCCTGTTTGTCATGGGTGTCGATGATCAGGCGGGTGACTTCATCGGACTCATAGGGAATCAGCACTTCTTGCAGAAAGTGCGTGAGCGGGATATCGGCCAGCGCCATTTGCGCGGCCACGCGCTCACCGTCGTTGAGCGCGGCGACACCGGCGAGAAAGTCCCCGGAACGTGCCGGGCTGGCTTTGGCCATGACGTCCTTGAGGCTGTCGAAGCGATAGGTCTGGGCGCCGACGCAATGGGCAAATGCGGCCATGGGGCGGTGTCCTCCTGATTCTGTGGATAACTCGGTTCCCCTGTGGGAGCGGGATCTCCATGCACTTCAATAAGGCGGGCACCGGGCGCAAGGCCCGGTACCGGTGCAACTAGATACCTTCGAGCATAGCGTCTGTCGGTGCGTCGGCGCGTTGCTTGGCGGTCAACTGGAAATACAGATACCCAATGACCATGAAACCAAGGAACACACAGCCGATCAGCGTGTTGAACCACGCCATCGCCACCAGGCACACCACGGCCAGAAACAGCGCGATGGCCGGCACCACCGGATAGCCCGGGGCGCGGAAGGTGCGTTCCAGGTTCGGCTCGGTTTGGCGCAGTTTGAACAGGCTGAGCATGCTGATGATGTACATCACGATCGCGCCGAATACCGACATGGTGATCATCGCCGCGGTCAGCGTCATGCCTTGCAGATTGACCAGACCGTCGCTGTAGATCGCCGCGATGCCGATCACGCCACCGGCCAGAATCGCGCGATGGGGCGTCTGGAACCGCGAGAGTTTGGCCAGACTTTTCGGCAGGTAACCGGCGCGGGCGAGGGCGAAGAACTGGCGCGAGTAGCCAAGAATGATGCCGTGGAAACTCGCCACCAGACCGAACAGGCCGATCCACACCAGCATGTGCATCCATGACGAATTGTTGCCGACCACCGCTTTCATGGCCTGCGGCAGCGGATCGTTGATGTTCGACAGTTGGCGCCAGTCGCCAACGCCACCGGCCATCACCATCACGCCGATGGCGAGGAACACCAGGGTCAGGATGCCGCTGACATAAGCCTTGGGAATCGTGCGTTTCGGGTCTTTGGCTTCCTCCGCCGCCATGGCCGCGCCTTCGATGGCGAGGAAGAACCAGATCGCAAACGGTATCGCGGCAAAGATCCCGGGGATCGAACCCAGGGTGAACTCGTTGGCGCCCGACCACCCGTTGAGCACGAAATTGCTGAAACTGAAGCCCGGCGCGACCACGCCCATGAACACCAGCAATTCGGCGACGGCCAGCACCGTGACCACCAACTCAAAGGTCGCGGCGATGCTCACGCCGAGAATGTTCAGGGTCATGAACACGAAATAGGCGCCGACCGCAGCGATCTTCGGATCAAGCTCGGGGTATTGCACATTCAGATAGGCGCCGATGGCCATGGCAATGGCCGGTGGTGCGAAGACGAACTCGATCAGCGTAGCGATGCCGGCGATCAATCCGCCTTTTTCGCCGAACGCCCGACGGCTGTAGGCAAACGGCCCGCCGGCGTGGGGAATCGCGGTGGTCAATTCGGTGAAACTGAAGATGAAGCAGGTGTACATGGTCGCGACCATCAGCGCCGTGACCAGAAAACCCAAGGTGCCTGCGGTGCCCCAGCCGTAACTCCAGCCGAAGTATTCGCCGGAAATCACCAGGCCGACGGCAATGCCCCACAGGTGCAGGGTGCCGAGTGTGGGTTTGAGTTGTGTGGTGGTAGTCATAAGTCCTCGCTGTCTTTTTATTGTTTGATCTGTTGGACTTTCGGGTGTCGCGGTTGGGGTGGATGGAGGCTGTTCACGCAGCGGCAGTTTTTCTGCAAATCCTGAATGACGGGTACGCAAGGGCCGTGCCAGAGCGGCCAGGCCTTGTGTGTTGTGTCATTAAGGACGCCTTCGCGAGCAATCCCGCTCCCACATCGGATCTGTGCCGAATCCAACCATGTGGGCCGAAGCAAGTCCCCTGTGGGAGCGGACTTGCTCGCGAAGGCGATTGAACGGGCAACACAAACCTCTGTGTTGCCCCCGGTTTTAGAAGAAGCCCAACGGATTGATGTCGTAGCTCACCAGCAGGTTTTTGGTCTGCTGATAGTGGTCGAGCATCATCTTGTGGGTTTCGCGGCCAACGCCGGACTTCTTGTACCCGCCGAACGCGGCATGCGCCGGGTACAGGTGGTAGCAGTTGGTCCACACGCGACCGGCCTTGATCGCCCGGCCCATGCGGTAGGCGCGGTTGATGTCGCGGGTCCACAGGCCCGCACCGAGGCCGAACTCGGTGTCGTTGGCGATGGCCAGGGCTTCGGCTTCGTCCTTGAACGTGGTGATGCTCACCACTGGGCCGAAGATTTCTTCCTGGAACACGCGCATTTTGTTGGTGCCCTTGAGCAGGGTCGGCTGGATGTAATAACCGGTCGACAGATTGCCCTCGAGTTTTTCCACCTTGCCGCCCGTCAGCAGTTCGGCGCCTTCGCCCTTGGCGATTTCCAGGTACGACAGGATCTTGTCGAATTGTTGCTCGGACGCCTGGGCGCCGACCATGGTGTCGGTGTCCAGCGGGTCGCCACGTTTGATCGACAGGACCTTCTTCATCACCACTTTCATGAATTCTTCGTAGATCGATTCCTGCACCAGCGCACGGGACGGGCAGGTGCAGACTTCGCCCTGATTGAAGAACGCCAGCACCAGACCTTCAGCGGCCTTCTCAATGAAGGTCGGCTCGGCCTGCATGATGTCTTCGAAGAAGATGTTCGGCGACTTGCCACCCAGTTCGACGGTGGACGGAATGATGTTCTCGGCGGCGCACTTCATGATGTGCGAGCCGACCGGGGTCGAACCGGTGAAGGCGATCTTGGCGATGCGTTTGCTGGTGGCGAGGGCTTCGCCGGCTTCTTTGCCGAAGCCTTGCACCACGTTGAGTACGCCCGGTGGCAGCAGGTCGCCGATCACTTCCATCAGTACACAGATGCCCAGTGGCGTTTGCTCGGCCGGTTTGAGCACCACGCAGTTGCCGGCGGCCAGCGCCGGGGCGAGTTTCCACGCGGCCATCAGCAGCGGGAAGTTCCACGGGATGATCTGACCGACCACGCCCAGCGGTTCATGAATGTGATACGCCACGGTGTTGCCGTCGATTTCGGCAGCGCTGCCTTCCTGGGCACGCAGGCAGCCAGCGAAGTAACGGAAATGGTCGGCGGCCAGCGGAATGTCGGCGTTGAGGGTTTCGCGGATGGCTTTGCCGTTGTCCCAGGTTTCGGTGATCGCCAGCAGTTCGAGGTTCTGTTCGATGCGGTCGGCGATTTTCAGCAGGATCAGCGAGCGCGCCTGCACGGAGGTCGCGCCCCACGCATCGGCGGCGGCGTGGGCAGCGTCCAGTGCCTTGTCGATATCTTCGGCAGTGGAGCGCGGGAATTCGGCAATCGGTTGGCCATTGACTGGCGAGGTGTTGGTGAAGTACTGACCTTTGACAGGCGCGACGAACTCGCCGCCGATGTAGTTACCGTACTTGCTCTTGAACGAGACTTTGGCGCCTTCAGTACCGGGGTGAGCGTAACGCATGATGATGTTCTCCTTGGCTTTGTACTTATTAGAGAAACGCGCAAGTGCGCTTGCTATAAGCGTAGAGCAAAGGTTGGGCCACTGCCGTGCAGGTCAGGTAAATCAAGGCCTTGGGTGGTTTTTGTCGGACGGGCGGAGCGCGCCTGTGACGGTTTCGGTACAGCGGGGGTGACAGTTTGTACCGTTCTTGGCACAGCCTGTGACCGGACAGTCTCGCCAGCATTGCAATGCGCCGGTGGCTGGAGGATGCTGGGCGTCACCTCAAGCATTGGGCCGTCGAGCCTCGGGGAGAACAATAAGAAATGCACGACAACCATTTGAGTCGCCATGCCCAGCAGGTTCTCACGGCCACCCAGGGCAAACCGCACCTGCACGGGCCCGGTGCCGATCCGTCGATTGCCCGCTCTTGGCTGCGTTGTCTTGAGGACTATCACCTCGACCCGGCCCTGGCCATGGCGCCCACCGTGCTCGAACACGGGCGCGTGCTTGAAAGCCGCGAGCGTCTGCAACAGGTTCTGCAGATCGCCGGCAATGAAATGAGCAGCCTGCATCAACAACTGTCCGGCGCCGGCCACGCGGTGCTGCTGACCGATGCGCGCGGGGTGATCCTCAACTGCGTCACCGCGCCCGCCGAGCGCAGGATTTTCGAGCGCGCCGGCCTCTGGCTCGGGGCTGACTGGAGCGAAGCCTGTGAAGGCACCAACGGCATCGGCACTTGCCTGGTCGAGCGTCAGGCGTTGACCATCCATCAGGATGAACACTTTCGCGGTCGTCACACCGGCCTGACCTGCTCGGCGAGCCCGGTGTTCGACCCGCACGGCGAACTGTTGGCGGTGCTCGATGTGTCTTCGGCGCGCCACGATGTCTCGCGCCAGAGCCAGTTCCACACCATGGCGCTGGTCAATCTGTCGGCGAAGATGATCGAGAGTTGCTACTTCCTGCGCTGTTTCGATAACCAATGGTTGTTGCGTTTTCATTTGCAGGCCGAGTCCGTCGGCCTGTTCAGCGAAGGCTTGCTGGCGTTTGACGGGGAAGGGCGGATCAGTGCGGTCAACCAGAGTGCGCTGAACCTGCTGGGGCATATTCGCGGTGGGCTGCTCGGCCAACCGGTCGAGGCGTTTTTCGACTGTTCGCTGGATGAGTTGCTGGGCCGCGCGAGTGCCAATGCCAGCGCCAGTTGGCCGCTGCGCACCCGCGACGGGCGACATCTGTTTGCCGTGTTGCGTGGCGAGTCGCGCAAGCCGCTGCCGATCATCCCGGCCTCCATCAAACCCGAGCCTGCGCGTCTGTCGGGGATCTGCCTCGGTGATGCGGCGCTGCAAGCGGACTTTCGTAAAGCCCTGCGCGTGTTCGAACGCGATGTACCGCTGCTGATCAACGGTGAAACCGGCTCCGGCAAAGAGGCTTTCGCAAAGGCTGTGCATCAGGCCAGTCAACGATCGAACAGGGCGTTTGTCGCGCTCAACTGTGCGGCAATCCCCGAGAGCCTGATCGAGAGCGAACTGTTCGGCTATCGCGGCGGCAGCTTCACCGGCGCCCGCAAGGACGGTATGCGCGGCAAGTTGCAGCAGGCCGATGGCGGTACGTTGTTCCTTGATGAAATCGGCGACATGCCGCTGGCCTTGCAGACTCGCTTGTTGCGGGTGCTGGAAGATCGGCAGGTGGTGCCGATTGGCGGTGAGCCCGAAGCGGTCAACGTGAGGATCATCAGCGCGACCCATCGCAATCTGCTGGGCCGGGTCGAGGACGGCAGTTTTCGTGAGGATCTGTATTACCGGCTCAATGGGTTGGAAGTGGCGCTGCCTGCATTGCGTGATCGCAGTGACAAGTCGCAATTGCTGGATTTTCTGCTGGCCGAAGAGGCAAGCGGCGAACCAATCCTGATTGAAGCGCCGGCGCGTGAGGCGTTGCTGGCGTTCAACTGGCCGGGCAATGTGCGGCAGTTGCGCAATGTGCTGCGCACGTTGGCGGCGTTGTGTGATGACGGGCGGGTTGGGCTGGAGGATTTGCCGGCGATGTTTCGACAAGTGCGACCGAGGGTGGCTGTGGAGGTTTGTGCGGCCGAGCATCCCCTTGAAGATGCCGAACGCTTGGCCTTGCTCGCCGCGCTGGAACAGACGCGGTGGCACATGACACAAACGGCGCAACAGCTTGGGGTCAGTCGCAATACGCTTTACAGAAAGCTGCGCAAACACGCTATCGCCCGCTAAACCGGGTCGCGCCATTGGCGAGCAAGCCCGCGCCCGCAAGGACTGCGCTGACATTGTGGGCGCGGGCTTGCTCGCTAAGGCGCGAAACACAAGGTGCGATTTCCCCCTCCCTACGCTAACCTGCGGCCATGTTTTACGAGGTCGACTATGCACATTCATATTCTGGGTATCTGCGGGACTTTCATGGGCTCGATGGCGGTTCTGGCCAAAGAGCTGGGCCATCATGTGACCGGCTCCGACGCCAACGTCTATCCGCCGATGAGCACGCAGCTTGAGGCCCAAGGCATTGTGCTGACTCAGGGCTACGACCCGGCCCAGCTCGATCCGGCACCGGATCTGGTGGTGATCGGCAACGCCATGTCCCGCGGCAATCCGGCGGTGGAATATGTGCTGAACAAAGGCTTGCCGTATGTGTCCGGCCCGCAATGGCTGGCCGATCATGTGCTGCAAGGTCGCTGGGTGCTGGCCGTCGCCGGTACCCATGGCAAAACCACCACCAGCAGCATGCTTGCCTGGGTGCTGGAACACGCCGGCATGAGCCCGGGTTTCCTCATCGGCGGCGTGCCGCAGAACTTCTCGGTGTCCGCACGTTTGGGCGGTACGCCGTTCTTCGTGATCGAGGCCGACGAGTACGACAGCGCCTTCTTCGACAAACGCTCGAAGTTCGTTCACTACCGCCCGCGTACCGCGATCCTCAATAATCTTGAGTTCGATCACGCGGACATCTTCCCGGATCTGCCAGCGATCGAGCGGCAATTCCACCATCTGGTGCGCACGATCCCGAGTGAAGGCCTGGTCATTCATCCGACCACCGAGCCTGCCTTGCAGCGTGTGATCGAGATGGGTTGCTGGACCCCGGTGCAAACCACCGGTGCCGGCGGGCAGTGGCAGGTCAAGTTGCTGAAGGACGACGGTTCGGCGTTCGAAGTCATGTTCGAAGGTGTGTCCCAAGGCACCGTCGAATGGGAGCTGACCGGTCAGCACAACGTCGCCAATGCCCTGGCCGCGCTGGCAGCGGCGCGTCATGTTGGCGTGGTGCCGTCGATGGGCATTGCCGGGCTGAGCGCCTTCAAGAACGTCAAACGCCGGATGGAAAAAGTCGCTGAGGTGCGCGGCATCACCATCTATGACGACTTCGCTCACCATCCAACCGCGATTGCCACCACCCTCGACGGCTTGCGCAAGCGCATCGGCGATGCACCCTTGATCGCGATCATCGAGCCGCGTTCCAACTCCATGAAGCTGGGCGCGCACCGCGACGGTTTGCCGGACAGCGTGGTCGATGCCGATCAGGTGATCTGGTACGCCCCGGCCAACCTCGGCTGGGATCTGGCCGCCACCGCTGCGTTATGCACGGTGCCGTCGATTGTCAGCGATTCACTGGAAGGCATCATCGAACGTGTGAAGAGCCAGGCTCAGCCCGGCACTCACGTCGTGATCATGAGCAACGGCGGCTTCGGCGGCCTGCACGGCAAACTCGCCGAGGCGCTGCAATGAACACTCGTTTGGAGAGCAATGGCCCCGAACGCATCACCCTGGCCATGACCGGCGCTTCAGGCGCGCAGTACGGTTTGCGCCTGCTCGATTGTCTGGTGCGTGAAGATCGTGAAGTGCACTTCCTGATCTCCAAGGCTGCGCAATTGGTGATGGCTACCGAAACCGATGTGTCGCTGCCGCCCAAACCGCAGACGATGCAGGCATTCCTCACCGAATACACCGGAGCGGCCGCCGGGCAGATCCGCGTGTATGGCAAGGAAGACTGGATGTCGCCAGTGGCCTCAGGCTCCGGTGCACCTGCGGCGATGGTCGTCGTGCCATGCTCCACCGGCACGCTGTCGGCGATTGCCACCGGTGCCTGCAACAACCTGATCGAGCGCGCCGCCGACGTGACGCTAAAGGAGCGCCGCCAGTTGATTCTGGTCCCGCGTGAGGCGCCGTATTCGAGCATTCATCTGGAGCACATGCTCAAGTTGTCGAACATGGGCGTGACCATCCTGCCGGCGTCGCCGGGTTTCTATCATCAGCCGCAGACCATCGATGACCTGATCGACTTCGTCGTGGCGCGGATTCTCAATCTGCTGGGCATTCCCCAAGACATGCTGCCGCGTTGGGGTGAGCATCATCTGAGCAGCGATGAATAAGCTGCTGATCGTTGTGCTGGCGCTGCAACTGGCCGGTTGCGCTACGGCACGCACGCTCGATGCCGCCAAACCGGGGGCGCCGGTGGTGTATGCCGGTACGCGGCTGGATTTGTATGCGATCAATGGCGGGTGTTGCGCGATGGATCGGTTCGGGGCTGAGGCGCCGAGCTATCCGGGCGTGGATCTGCCGGCGAGTGCGTTGCTCGATACGCTGTTACTGCCGTTGTCGTTGCTCACGGTGATTGGCGTGGGATTTCAGGCAACTGGTGGATTGTAGGGGAGTGCTCGCACTCCATTGGCGGGCACGGGCAAGCCACGCTCCCACAGGGATTGAGTCTTACGCCAGGTGTGTGTTCGCTGAAGATTACTGTGGTGTCTGGGCTTGCTCGCGAAGAGGCCAGCCCAGACACCACAAAACTACTTGCCGAGCTTGCGCAACTCATCCGATTCAATCACCCGCACCCCATCCTGTTCTTCCAGCGCCAGGCGCCACATGGCGCGGGCCAGTTGGCAGGCCTCGATGCCACGGTATTTACCGGGGATCAATTTTGAAAACGGCGCAGCAAGCTGCTCGCCCAGACGCGGTTCGGTGCGTTCACCGAGCAGCAGCGATGGCCGGCAAATGGTCAGTTGCGGCCAGTTCTGTGCGCGCAATGCCTGTTCCATTTCACCTTTGACCCGATTGTAGAAAATCGATGAATTCGGATCGGCGCCCAGCGCGCTGATCACGATCAGGTGCCGTGCGCCCATCTCCCGTGCGCGTTTGGCGAACGCCACCACCATGTCCAGGTCGACCGCACGAAAGGCGGCTTCGGAGCCGGCCTGTTTGATGGTGGTGCCGAGGCAGCAATAGGCGATGTCGACACGGCCGCTGAGCTGCGGCAGAAAAACCTGCGGGTCGCCGACCGGGTTTTCCAGATGCGGGTGTTCCGCCAATGGCCGACGGGAAGGGGCTAGCACGCGAGAAATCGTTGGTTCGTTGAGCAAACGGTCGAGCAGGTGTTCACCGGTCAAACCGGTGGCTCCGGCAAGCAATACGTGCTGAGGCGTCAAGTACATAGTGTCTCTCCCTTGATACTGTTCAGCTTAGTTGCTCTTTATCGCTGCGTCGTTCAATGCAGCACTTTGCAACGCTTTCCTGGCTTGCTGTTTGCGCAGCAGTTGCCAATGTGACAGCACGGTTTTCGGCGCCCAGATTTGCGGCTCCGAGGCTTCGAAATTGTCCGCCAGTTCACGCTCGGCGACGGTGGCTTTGGCCAGTTTGAAGGCGTGTTCGAGATCGTCGGTCTGGTTCAGCGCCTGGGCGAACAGTGCATCGCCGAAGTAGGTGAAGTTGGCTTCTTCGGAGCAGCCAAAGGACACGCGATCGGCGCGCGAAGCCGTCATGATCAGCGTGCGTTCGTCTTTGAGGGCCGGGATGAAGCCGCCGGAGTAGCACGCTGAGATCACGATGATCTTGTCGCGGTTTTTCAGCGGTGCCAGCACGGCGGCGAGTTCGTCGGCAGGCAGGTCGGCCAGTTCCATGCGCGGCTGGTCGAGTACCAGTTCGTGTTCGGCGGTGCCGTGGCTGGTCAGGTAGATAAACAGCAGGTCTTCCGGGCCGCTGCGTTCGGCGAGGGTTTGCGCGGCGCGGCGCAGATTCTCGCGAGTGGCCATCGGTCGGTCGGCGAGGTGGTCGCGGTGGTTGACCAGACGGATCTGGCCATAAGCCCCAAACCGCGTTTTGAGCATGTTGGCGACGTAGTCGGATTCGCGCAGGAACACGCTCTGCTTGCCATCGCCGCCCAAGGTCAGGGTGTACAGCTCAACCGCTGGGGTTGAGGCCGGGATGGCCGCCAGGGCGTCATCAAGCAAGCGGCCCTGGGCCAGCAAGCCGAGTTCGAGGATGTCGGGCAGCAACTTGCCGTCGGCATCGCGCACTCGCTGGCCATTGACCCAGGTGCCGCTCATCACGCTGCCATCGGTCAGCACCAGGGTGCCGCGTCCGGAGTAACTGTCGCTGTCGAAACCACCGATGTAGAAGCTGCCGTCAGACAGATTCAAGCGTCCCTGACCGCTGAAGCGCCAGTCGTTGAATTCGCCCACGTAGTGGCTGCCGTCGGCGCCGATCAGTTCACCCTTGCCGGTCAGCGCGCCTTCCTTGAACTGTCCGAGCCAAACGTCGCCGTCGGCGTTTTCGTAGCGGCCCTTGCCGTGCAACTGGTTGTTCTTGAAACCACCGACGTAGACGTCACCGTCAGCGCTGTTGAAGGTGCCGTTGCCTTCCAGTTGACCATTGACGAAATGGCCGGTGAACGAGTTGCCGCTGGAGTCGCCACGCTGGCCTTCGCCGTTGGGTTTGCCGTGGGCGAACTGGCCTTGATAGGAACTGCCATCGTCCATTTCGAGACGGCCGAGCCCGGAATATTGATCAGCCTTGAACTCGCCACGGTAGGTCATGGCGTTTTCTTTCAGGGTGCCTTCGCCGTCCCGTCGGCCCTGCTTGAAACCGCCGGTGTAACTGCTGGCGTTGGTGGTCAGGCTGCCCTGGCCGTCGAACAGACCTTGCTGGAACTGGCCGCGATAGACCTCGCCATTGCTGCCATGCCATTCGCCCTGCCCGTGCCACTGCCCCTTGTCGAACTGCCCGGCGTACCAACTGCCGTTGGGGTAGTCGACGCGCCCCTGGCCTTGCAACAAACCGTCGACCAGTTCGCCGCGATAGCGTCCGCCATCCGGCAGGCGTGCATCAGGAGGCAACAGCGATTCGCCGTCGCCGCAAGCGGCAAGCAACAGGGTCAAGGCTAGGGGGGCAAGAGTGGCGAGTGAGCGCATAGCGGGATCCGGGCAATTAGGCGACCGAGTATGCCGCAGCTATGTGACCTTATACAGCCGCCGCTAAGACAGTGGATGCGAAACAGCGTGCGCTGCTTCGCATCCCGGCGCTTAAACGAAGCAGAGCGACAGGGGCTCGGCGATGTAGGCCGGTTTGTCCGAGCCTTCTATCTCCAGTGTCGCTGTGGCTTTGAGCAGCCATTGGCCGGGTTTTTTCTCGGTCACTTCGCCCAGGTCGACCTTCAGGCGAACTTTGGAATTGACCTTCACTGGCTGGATGAAACGCACGCTGTCGAGGCCATAGTTGACCACCATCTTCACGCCTTGCGGCAGCACGAGGATGTCTTCCATCAATTTCGGGATCAGCGACAACGACAGGAAACCGTGGGCAATGGTGCTGCCAAATGGCGTTTGCGCGGCTTTGACCGGGTCGACGTGAATGAACTGATAATCCCCGGTGGCTTCGGCGAACAGGTTGATGCGCTCCTGATCGATGGTGAGCCATTCGGAACGTCCGAGTTCCTTGCCGACATAATCTTTGAGCTCTGCAACTGGAACATAGGGCATTGAGACTCTCCTTGGGTTCATCGGTTTTATAGTTTTTCAGGTGGGGGATTTGACCGCCCTGCGAACCACTGTAGATCATCATGGCGATTTGCTCAGGTCAACTGACCATGCTTTTGGCGAATGCCGATCCATAGCGCAGGCGTGCTTATAATGCCGAGCCCCTGCTGGGCGGAAAGTAAGACGGAGATGTCGGATGTTGCTACGTGGCCTGACCCTGCTGGTGCTGTTTCAATTGCTCGGCACGGCGCTCAATCACTTGCTGTTGCCGGTGCTGCCGGGGCCGATCATCGGCCTGCTGCTGTTGCTGGTGTTCCTGATCATGCGTGGTGAGGTCGACGAACCGCTGAATCTCGCGGCCGCGAGCCTGCTGCGTTATCTGCCGTTGCTGCTGGTGCCACCGGCAGTGGGCGTGATGGTTTACGCCGCGGCGATTGCCGCCGACTTCTGGGCGATTGTCGGCGCACTGGTGGTGTCGTTGATTCTGTCGATGGCCTTCGCCGGAATGCTGATGCAGCGCATGGTCAGGCGTCACACGCACCGCTCGGAGGAGTCCTGATGCTTTTCGACTGGCAAGGTGCCTGGGACTCCGTGATCCACCATCCGCTGTTCGGCATCGGCATCACCCTGGGTGCCTATCAACTCGTGCTGGCGGCGTTCGAGAAAACCCGCTGGATCTTTTTGCAACCGGTGCTGGTCTCCATGCTGTTGGTGATCGGTGTGCTGGTGGGCTGTGGCCTGACGTACGCCGAATACCGCAAGAGCACCGAGATCCTCAGCATTCTGCTGGGGCCGGCGACGGTGGCGTTGGCGGTGCCGTTGTATCTGAACCTCAAACGCATCCGCCAATTGTTCTGGCCGATTTTTACTACGCTGGTGATAGGCGGGGTGGTTGCCACGGGGATGGGCGTCTTGCTGGGCTGGTGGTTCGGCGCCGATCACATGATCCTGATGACCATGGCGCCCAAGTCGGTGACTTCGCCGATCGCCATGCTGGTGGCCGAGCAGATCGGCGGTGTCGCAGCATTGGCGGCGGTGTTTGTGTTGATCACCGGCGTGATCGGCGCGATCTTCGGCCCGGCGTTGTTGACCCGGCTAGGCGTGCATAGCCCCGAGGCGCGCGGTATGGCGCTGGGCATGACCGCGCATGCGGTCGGCACTTCGGTGGCGTTGCAGGAAAGTGATGAGTGCGGCGCCTTCGCGGCGCTGGCGATGAGTCTGATGGGCGTGGCCACGGCGGTGTTCCTGCCGTTGGCGGTGTCGATGGTGGTGTAAGGAAATGTCTATGAGTCTGCCGCTTTTCCCGCTGAACACAGTGCTGTTTCCCGGCTGCAACCTCGACTTGCAGATCTTCGAGGCGCGCTACCTGGACATGATCGGTCGCTGCATGAAACAGGGCGGTGGCTTTGGTGTGGTGTGCATCCTCGACGGCCATGAAGTCGGCGTTGCGCCGCAAGGTTTTGCCTTGGTCGGGTGCGAGGCGCGGATCACCGATTTCCAGCAGCAGGACAATGGGCTGTTGGGCATTCGTGTACAGGGTGGACGGCGTTTCAATGTGCTGCGCACCGACGTGCAGCGCGATCAGTTGATCCTCGCCGACGTTGAGTGGCTGGACGACGATCCCGAGCAACCGTTGCAGGACGAGGACGCCGACCTGGTTGCCTTGCTCAAGGCTTTGGCCGAGCACCCGATGGTCGAGGCGTTGAACATGGGCACTGAGGCGCCGGGTCAGCAGTCGCTCGCCAATCAGTTGGCGTATCTGCTGCCGTTCGCCGAAGAAGACAAGATCGATCTGCTGCAACTTGATGATCCACAACAACGACTGGATGCCATCCAGGCGTTGCTCGATGAATTACAGGGAGAGTTGTTCGCCTAGTTGTACTTTGAATCAACTCACAATGCCTGCCAGTATTGTTTTGCTTCTGTCTTTATCTTAAGTTCAAGTTCCCCGCAGGAAGCGGGTGATATGAACAATAATAAGGAAGACGTCATGACGGTATATGAAGATGAGTGGGCGTTTTGGGATGACATCGCTGGCAAGTATATTTTGAAACATGCCGGGGCTGATCATAACGTTGCCAATGTGATTGAAGCGGCCTGCGTCTATGCCGATTTGATGGTGGTTGCGCGGCGTAAGCGTAAATCTGAAAAAATTCCTGTCAGCGAAGTTCCGCGTATGTCTGCAACCGCGAAAACCATAGTGGCAGCGGCGACCGCCTGACTGTTTTTTCAGATGGCCTGGCACCCTGACGATTACGGCGCCAGGCCTCCATGGATGGAAATTTTATGACTGTATCGATAAACACCGACATCACATTTACTGCAAACCTGTACCTTGACGGTCTGCCAGTAGTGCTCAATCAACAGCGCCTCCAACAGCGTCTGCGCAGTCCGCGTCTTACCAAACGCGAGCAACTGGATGCCGAAGTTAATCTGGCAGATTCTCGTGTTGCCAGTTTACTCACCCTTGCTGATCACGAACACGACGAACCTTTACTGTTGAAGTTCGTTGCGCAGGGCGACCGGTACGCGATCCACGTCGTGCAGCGCGGCATGTTTGATAACGCCAGATTAGCCTTCGAAAACAAAACACATAATCTATTGGCCAGCACGGCTGATAAAACGGATTATTTTTCGATCAATAAGCTTGGGGTGTCGAGCACTACTTTTAGCGATATCGAATTCGGGGCGGCCTATATTGGTTTGGTCAGTGAGTCGAATAACAGGCCTTTGTATTGCAATGTGGTCAAGGGCATGAGCACGTTCCTGAATGTCAATCCCAACCTGTCGAAACACGATGCTTTTAATTACAGTTCTGCTGTGTTTGTAATTAAAGTTGTTGAAAAGCTTTCAGCCGTTACCTGATAAAAAGCGCCATGCCTCGATTAGAAGTATGGCGCGATTCATTCGGTCAAACCGCTGGCTTCAGTTCAAGGTCTTTCATGCTCGGGTGTCGGCCAGGTGATGTCACCTGCAAATGTGTCGCGTCCTTTCGGCAAGAACAGTACCTTCGCGCCATCGGCGCCTACTCGGTCTATCAGTGCGTCATAAATCGTGGTGCCTTGCTCGCTGTAAGTGAGCGTTCCGTTCCAGGTTGCTTTCTCGATAGCGCTGACACTGCCGCCGGCACATTTGAATACATCCTCGACGCACGCTGCACGGGTCAGTTGCGAGTTCACCAGCCAGAGCCGCTGGGCACTGATGCCCCGTGTCGGCATCGACAGGCGCCCCTCTGTCGGATCGGCTTCAAAATCCAGATCGTTCAGGTAGAGGTTTTCCGCGCCGGGTACGACTTCGATGCCGCGGGTATCGATGACATAAAGGAAGCCTTGGGTCTGCTGGCGCCGAACCAGTGGGTAGTCTTTGGAGTAATCCAGTTCAAACGAGGTGTCAGATTCTGCATCTGAACCATCGCGACTACCGGGTGAGATATCGCCATCGGAAATCTTGCCCGGATACCGATTGGCCTGGGAGTTGTAATGCAGGGGGTGGGAGTATCCGCCCAACTCGCTTTTGTACCACAGGGCCTTGCCCAGACTGAATGTCGCACTCAAGGCCCACTTGGTGGTAATGCCAGAGGGATTGCCCTTGAGCCTGACCATGCGTTTATCCCGTGCCAACTCGAAAGGCGTGCGGTGGTCGCCCCGGAACATGGCAGGGATGTCGGTTCGATACAAAGCGAGATGCACATTGCGCTGATACCCCGCATGGTCCGTGTAGTTTTTCAGAAACTCGGCTTCATATCGTTGCTGTGCGGGAGGTAGCTCCTTCACATACTCAAAGCCATGATTTCTCAACTTGAGAAGGTAAGGCTCCAATTCTTGTGCGATCAGATTAAACCGCTGGTTGTCATCCTTGTTTTGAGTCAATCGTTTGTGTTGTTCCGCCCATTCGGGAAACGGTCCGCTTTCCAGCTCCTGACGCAAGCGGATCTGCTGTGCCACGGTCAAGTTGTAGCTGCGCAGCCATTGCGCACGTTCACTGGCAGACATTTGTGGATAAAGCCATCCCAGTGAATCAATCAGATAGTCGTGCGCTTTCACGCCCTTGAAGCGGCGGGCCCAATCAGGCGCCGTGCCGCTGACTTGCGCCTCATTACGAAACACCCACGCCTCTGCACCCTGCAAGCGATACATGCGCCAGATATCGCCGTCGGTCCATTGCTCAAGTTTCACGGTTACAGAACGGTCGCCCCGAGCTTCACGCGGGTCGACCTTGACCCACCTTTGTTTTTCATCCCTGAAGGCGTAACCGGTTCCCGGATAAAAAAGATTGGGATCAGCCTCACTGTGCCGGCGAACCGAATAGTAGCCATCGTGATCTGGAAGCTGGGAAATGGTGTGCTGACGGATATCAAAGTACTCGCTCGGTTTTTTCAGGCTCCAGGCATTGCTGTCGGCTATTCGGTAAAGCGGTGGCCCCCAAAGATCACGCTTGCTCAGCGACTTTGCCCGATAGGCTTTCATGGGGGCGTGGTACATCACCATCACCGTCTGGATGGCCGTGTCTGGATCATCGCTGGTGACGTCCGCAAATTGTCTGCCATTGTAGGCTCTCAGTCCGTCTGCAGCCGGCGCGGGTAGATGGTTCCCGACGTTCAGTACGTAGGGTTCCAGGGGAGAGGTCGTGACAGCAGGCCGGGGCGCAACGAGATCGGGCATCGGCGTGACGGTGACGGTGGCCCCTTGGTGCGCTGTTCCTGCGATCGGGCTGTCGGCGCTCACTCCAGCCGAAATCGTGTTCGAGCTGCCCGGGCTGAGTCGACCGGGCGGGTGGAAAACCGAATCGTTTGGTCTGTTGTCAGGTGTGATTGGGCGGGGGGCGGAGGGGCCGGGTGTATCCATCTTTGAATTTGGTCGTGAGCCCGGTTTGGGTCGCATGCAATAAAACTCCTTTTTGGATAAAACAGCCTGTCCGTAGGCTGTCGGGTTTGTATCGTTCTTTTGCGTGAAAGCAGCGCCAGTCACAACAGAGATCGCTGGCGCTTGGGTGTTTGGGGCCGCTAGACGGTCAAGGCCTGAAATGCTCGGGAACGGGCCAGACAACGTCGCCGGAGAGCGTGACTTCGCCTTTCGGCAAATGCAGGATCACGCCGCCGGAATCGGCAACTCGATTGATCAAGCGGTCATAAGGTGTTTCGCCCGAAAACCACACTGAGTTGCCGTCGGTTCCGTCCCACGTGGCTTTCTCGATAGCCTTGGCGTCATCACCGGCCTGTCGCAAGACATCTTCAACCCTTGCGGCCTTGTTCCGATTCGAGTGCACCAGCCAGATCCTCTCTGCGCTGATACCCCTCGTAGGCATTGATATCCGGCCTTCCATGTTATCCGCTTCAAAATCCTTGTTGTTCAGGTAAACGTTTTCCGCTCCGGGCACCACCTCGATGCCGCGGGTGTCGATGACATAAAGGAAGCCAAGTGTCTGTTTGCGCCGCAGCAATCGATAGTCACGCGAGTAGTCCATTTCAAACGACGTGTCGGATTCCCCCGCCGATTCAAATCGATAGTCGCTCGGTGAATCGCTGTCAGAACTGATATGTCCTGGATACCGGTTGGCCTGGCTGTTGTAATTCCGGGGGTTGGAGTAGTAACCAAAGCCCATGTAGGTCAACCCATTGGCCAGGCCGAATGTCGCGCTAAAAGCCCATCGGGTCGTGGAGTCGGAGGGGTTGCCCTTCAATCTCACCAGGCGTTTGTCCCGCGCCAGTTCAAAAGGGGTGCGCAGATCGGCCCGGAACATGGCAGGGATGTCGGTTCGGTACAGGAAGCCGTGCCGGTTTTGTTTATAGCCTGCACGCTTTAAGTACCCGTTCAGGAATTGGGCTTCATAGCGCTGCCCGACGTCGGGTAAATCGCTGGAAGAAAGTCCGCCTTCGGTTCTCAATCTGACAATGAAGGGGTCAAGTTCCTGCGCGATCTGCTCGAATCGCTGATCATCATCGCTGTTGGTCAGTCGCTTGTGCTGTTCTGCCCATTCGGGAATAGGGCCGATGTCCAGATCCTTCCTCAGACGAGCCTGTTGAGTGACGCTCAGGTTGTAGCTTCTGAGCAG
Source organism: Pseudomonas sp. RA_105y_Pfl2_P56 (assembly GCF_963970845.1). Taxonomy (NCBI): domain Bacteria; kingdom Pseudomonadati; phylum Pseudomonadota; class Gammaproteobacteria; order Pseudomonadales; family Pseudomonadaceae; genus Pseudomonas; species Pseudomonas sp. RA_105y_Pfl2_P56. The sequence continues at coordinate 224,581 of NZ_CAXAPL010000003.1, read as the reverse complement.
TCGCTCGCATTCTACGGCGGACTTTTGCGGATAGAGCAATCGCAATGAACCTGTCACGTATTTGAAAGTGTCTGGCTCCTGAACGCGTCGGACCCAGTCAGGCACTCTGCCGATGGCTTGCGCTTCGTCCCGAAAGACCAGTGTTTCTGTACCTCGCAGGCGATACATGTTCCAGATGTCGCCATCGGTCAAGTGTTCAAATTTCAAGGGTATGGACGCCTCTCCCCGAGCTTCGAGCGGATCGACCTTGAACCAATTGTCATGCTCATCGCGAAGGGCGAAGCCGTAACCCTTATGCATTTTGTTCGGGTCAAAAAAATCGCGAAAGGAAACGGCGTAGTAGCCTTGGGCATCCGGTAGATGGGAGAACGCGAGCCGTTCGGTATTGTAGTAATCAACCGGTTTTTGCAAGGTCCAGGTGTTGCTCTCGCCGATGCGATAAAGCGGTGGTCCGCAGGGGGTTCGCTTACTGGGCAACTGGGCCCGGTAGGCTTTCATTTTGTCATCGAACCCTACCATCACGGTCTTGATGTCGCTTTGCGCGTTATCGCCGACAACGTCGGCAAACGGCTTGCCCTTGAAGAGTCTCAAACCAGCGGCATCGTGATCGACGGCGAGATTGGCCGGCGGGTGCTGGACATAGTCCTGCAGCGCAGATTGGCTGATAGTGGGTGGCGTCGGGGCGAGGTCATCCCTTTGCGTAACCGACAGGTGGACCTGTGTGGGCGAGGTTCCAGGCGTGGGATTGCCGGTTTTCACCTCTGACGACACGTTCAAATCAACCGATCCGTGGGGCCTGACGCGGGGAGGTAGCCCGAAATCCAGATTGTCCCCCGCGACTTCGGGCGAGTTCGGGCGGGTGAGCGACGGTTGGGCCGTATCGACCACTGGGGAGCGTTGAGGGGCTTTGGGTTTATTTCGCATAAGATTTGACTCCATGTCAGTGAATCAGCCATCCGTTGGCTGAATCGGGTTGGCCGGCATGGCAATCAGATCCATACCGGCGCGTCCTTGAGTGTGAGAAGAGAGCGGTCAGGCCTGGCCGATCGGCGCGATTGTCAGCTCTTCGGGTTTGATTGGCTGATGCGGATCAGTATCCACGCCCCAGCCGTTCCTCAACGAGCTGTAGTACACAGTGCCGATGGTTCCCGTTTTGAAGCCGATGTTGGTTATATGAACTTTTACGGCCAGTTCGTTGCGCTGTTGATGCGCACGGATATCGGCTTGCAGTGCTTCAATACTGGAATAGTGTCGGGCGTCGATGACGTAGAGCTGGATGACTTCAAACAGAAGTGACACTTCATAAATATTGCCGGATGAAGTCGCTACGCTGATCGACTCCACCGCAATGTCGCCTTCGATGCCTGGCAGTTCGATGACGCAACTGCCGACGCGCAAGCGATTGGAGTCCAGTCGTATATCGTCGCGTGTGACCGTTTCCGTCAATGTTTCGCTGTAGAGGGTCCAGGTCGAGGCGTCGGCCGTTCCAGCCGCTGCTTGCGGGGTGGACAGGCGAATGATCGAGTTGCTGGCCAGGTAGACATCGTAACTTGAGCTCTGGCCTTGCAGCAGATAGATGCCGGTGTGGGGCCGGGGTTCGATGACAATCTTTCTGGGGGCCGGGGGCAGCGCAATGGCCTTTGCGAGTCGTGGCTGGATACACAGATAGTTGCCATTGCGGCGCTTCAGGCAACTGCGGGTGGTGTAAATCCTGTTGCCGGGATTTCTGGCATCATCTTCGTAGTTCAGTGAGGGAACTTGAAGTCGATACGACACCTGGTCTTGCAGGATCACGGCAATGTCTTGCACCAGGCGCGGCGTCGTGACTTTCAGACTGTTTCTGCCGCTGTAGCCGGTGGCGGCGGTAATGGGCTGAATAATCCCTTTGAACACCACCACTTTTGATGGCAGCAAAATCGAGAGGTTGATGTCCTTGTAGATCAAGTGGGTGTTGCCCGAGACGCCTTTACGCGTTTCGACGTCATAACTGACGACCACTTCGACAATTTCCGAATCCTTGAAGTCGAGATAAACCTCTCGGGAGGTGTGCGGTGTGTGACGCGCGGCTAGAAACTCGACCCTGCCGTCTGCGCGTGACACAAAATGCCGCTTTGAACCCTGCTCCGTGATCACGACAGTACCGTGATTGACAATATCGGCATCGGGAGCCGGTCGGCCCTTGACGGTCTGCGCGACTTCAATCGCTTGGCTCAACGATTCACCTAATTGCTGGGGCAGGAGCGGCAACAGTTCATACCCGTCCTGGGTTTTGAACAGCCACCGTCCATTTTTCAACTGGCGCTGTCCGTCGATCGATTCGTAGAGGTCTTTAATGGTCAATACGTGCAGGGGATCTCTTCCATCCCTGTCGCGCAACGAACTGACGATCAGCGAGGTTCCGACGATCTCCCAGCGCTGAATGATTTCTCTTGGCCAGCCCAATTCGATGACGCTCGATTGTTCGCCATCCTCGACAATTGTCGTTCGGGCGTTGGTGTCGGCGATGTAATAGTGATCGGCGCCGCTGCCGCCATCGACATGACAATCGGGGCCAAAGATGTCAATTCTGTCGTTTCCGCCGCCAGTGCTGATGCGGTCGTAACCGTTGGCCGCCACTCGATTGGCGTCGTCGTTTCCGGTGACGTGGCTTGTGCCTTTGCGCAAGGTCGAGACGTTCTCGATCGAGGTGAGATGCGCGACTTCGACGGCATCGACTGCCGCGTCGAGTCTGCGCAATTTCATCTGGCCGCTTTGCAGGTCGATGTCGTGGCCGACGTGGCGGGTATCACTGAGCGGACGGCTGCCCTCGAAGACCAGGGTGTCAGAGCCTGCGCCGCCATCCAGCACGCTGATATGAGGCGGTTTGGTCAGACGATCAAGTTCCTGTTCGGTGACCGCCTGGTAAAACGCGTCATTCTTGTCGCCCCCGGTCAGCGCCTTGTGACCCTCGCGATAGGCAAACAGGTTGGGTTTGGCCTTGACGCCGATGACCCGGTCATTGCCGTCACCGAGGCGCCAGAAAACCCCTTTGTCATCGCCAGCAGTGCCGCTGACTTTGCCTTTCAGATCCTCAGGCAGACCGTTGCTGGCATCAATCACGTCGTCTGCGCCAACGATGACGGCCTGACTGTCGAGTTTGAACGGTTTTTCGCCGGCGCTTTCGTCCCACTGATAGCGCCAGAGTTCCACTGTCTTCAATTCAGTTTTGAAAGCGCCGTCGACGATGTGTTCGATGGCGTTTTTGTAGGCGCCGTCGAGCAGCTCTTTGGCTGACATCTCCAGTTGTGCCTGGTGGTCACGATAACCTTTGGAGAGCTTGAAGCGATCCATGACTTCCTTGTCCAGATCCTTGCCGGTAAAGGCGAACCAGCCGGAGCGCAAGCGTTCGAGGGTGCTCAGCTCGATGTAGTCATCGATGTCGTCCACGACTCGGGCCGCCGAGTAAATCATCGAGCCGAATATAAGCACCGCTGCGGCAACGAGGCCGACAGGCCCGGCGGTACTGCCGAACCCCGCGATCGCCGCCACGCCCAGCACCAGGCTGATACCTGCGCCCGCTACACTCACACTCGCGTTGACGTAATGATCCTGCGCTTCCTTGCCTTCGGCTTGTGCCGCCGCATTGAAGGATTTGACGGCATCGATGATGTCGAAGGGCAAGGTGATCGCACTGGCAAACAGTCCGGCACCTCGACTCAGGAATTTGCCTGCCGAGGTGCCAGGAAAAAGCTTGAAGGTGGTCGAGCCGTGTCTGAGCATCGCTTCGCCACCCTTGTTAAACCCCTGTTCGATGATCAGTGAGCCGAACTCTGCGGCGATCGACGCGCCCTGGAATATCGCTTCCCCTGCGTCACCTTTCTTGATCCCGTCCAGTACCCCCATGAATCCGCTGTAGACGCCGAATGCTTGCAGGCCGACGCCGAATCCATTCATCAGGTAGCTTGCCCTCCCGTTGACCCAGCCAGGAGCGTTGTCAAACGAATCGGCCCGGTGGATATCCAGTTTCTGCGCGGCCTGACCCAATCGATTGAGTTGCTCCATTGCACTGCCGGAGGCCAGCGGCGTATCGCTGACGAACAACGGCATGGCATCGGGCGAGCGCTTGCAGGCAATTTCATAGAAAAGCATCGCCACCACGCCGCTGTCTGGAATATCGACTGACTTCAATCGGCTCTCGACGGACGCCGAGTGGAAGTTGAGTCCGTCCAGAAAGGTTTGATCAGGTATCGGCATACCGGCGTTCGCGGGACTGATGGGCTGGCCATTGACCGTCGCCCCCAAGGCCTGGAGCTCGACGCGACTGGTCAGCACTTCACCGATGCGCAGTGGGCCGAAGTGTTTGTCGAGGGACTTGAGGGTGCGTCGATAGGGTGCGTCGGCGTCGGCGTCGGCGTCGGATATCGGTGCAGTGCCTGCCAGTGTTGCTGCGCTGTCCACCCGGCCGGCCGGTGGCGCATGGAGATTGGCCGAGGCATCGATGGGCGTCACCTCAATGGGTTGGACGTTTGAAATGTGCAGGGGTGGAGCGATGATTTTTGACACGTATTAATCCTTTAATGATGAAGCGATGACGTCCGGTTTCCGTACCGGTGTGCCGCTGAACTTGCATGACTGATTATTTGTCAGGTGCCCGTGACTCCGGGCCAGGTGATGTCATGACCGAACTCGTTTTTGTTGCCCGACAGTCTAAGTATCGGCAGGCCAGCCGCCTCGACCTTGTCGATCAGTTGGTCATATTCCGGGTAATTGCGGTGACCCGCATGGGTGGCCGCTTCGATGCGCTCGGCATGTGTACCTGCTTGTAGCGTGATGTCCTCGACCTTGGCGCCCTTGGTCAGTGTCGAGTTCAACAGCCAGATACGGTCTGCCTCAAGCCCGCTTCTGGTGACCGAAATCAAACCCTCGAAATCGTCGGAAGGAAACCAGGTCGGAGGCGTCAGGCGGGCCGCGGAGTTGAACAGGTAATTTTCTTCATGCGGGACAACTTCCAGATTGCGGGTGTCCAGGGCATACAGAAACATTTCCTTTTGCCGCGTTCGGATGGGCTCGTAATCGCGCTCGTAATCCCAGGCAATCGGGCTATCGGCCTCGGACCAGTCTGACGAGTCGGCGTTTTCTATGTCGCTGGCGTCACTGGCATGACTGTCCGAGTCGCTGGCGTCGGCGTCCCGTCCCGGGTACTTGTTGGTCTGGCTGTTGAACTGCAAGTACTCGGGATCGGGCGCGCTGGCGTACATCTGGCCTTCTTTCAGGCTGAAGGTCGCGCTCATCGGCTTGTGAGTCGTAGCGCCGGGTTCGTGGTGGTAACGAGGCAGCATGGTGTCGTCATTGGCCAGTTCGAACGGCGTACGCTCGTCGCCCCGAAAGAGCGCTGGAATGTCGGTCCGGTACAGGCAGTTGTACTTGTTGCGCAGATAACCCATTTTGCTCAAGAGTGCTTCGCGCAGTTCGAATGTCATGCTGGTCTCGGGGTTGTACCAGTCGTGACGTGCGTTGCGTTTGAGATTCAACTCCTCGACGGCATCGCGGCTCAGTTGATCGAGTCGTTGGGGATTGTTGATGTCTTCGGTCAGGCGTTTGTGCGCCAGCGCCCATTGGGGCATTGTCAGCTCGGTCTGCAGGTGTCGCTGCAAACGGATCAATTGGCTCGGCAGCAGGTTGAACGATTGCAGGAACGTCTCGCGTTGCGTGAGGTTCGAGTCCGGCAGCATCCAGCGCAGGCCGTTGCGCAGTAAGTCTGTCACCGGGTTTTTGGCAGGGCGAGGCTCGGCCCATTGCGCAGGTCTTCCGCTGGACTGGACTTGAGCCCTGAAACGCACGATGTCCTGACCTTCAATCCCGTAGACCTCCCATAGCTGGTGATCGGTCCATTGCTTCAAGTGCGTGGGGTGTGAGCCGAAACCGTTGGCGGGCGGGTCGACCTGAACCCAATTGGCGAACTGATCCCTGAATGCAAAAAGCATGTTGGAGTCCTTCGAACCGAAGACGGGCCTTAGTTCGTAATAACCCTGCGAATCCGGAGAGCGTCCTGTTGGCGAGTATCGGCTTTGATCAATGTATGTGGGTGTGTCGAGTGGGCGAGGTCTTTTGGCGGTGGACATCAGATCAGGCCGCTCGCTGATTGGCGGAGCGGGCCTTTTGGGTAAGGCGATGTTTTGCGTCTGACGCTCAGGGCTGACCACGGGACGTTCGCTGACCTGTTGTGTCAGCCGCCAGGTGGGGAGTCCGTCGTTTTTATAGAGGAGGGGACCCGACGGTGTTCGCTCTGTCAGAAACTTGCCGCGATAGTTACCGAACTCGTCAAGGGCGACATGCATGGTTTGCAAAGTGCCCTCGTATTCCACGTCGACAAACCTGCGCCCGACGACCCAGCGAAAACCTTCTGCATCCGCGGGTTTCATGCCGCGCAGAAAATTTTCTGAAAGCCAGTAGTCACTCACGGAGCCGTCGTTTTTGCGGGGGGCAAAGCCTTGCCGCGGCGCGGGAGTGACTTCAACAGCAGGCTGCCGGGAAAGATCGGTGCCTGTGACAGGTTTTATAGATGAATTCGTAGGATTCGGTGAATCAGTGAGCCCGGCTCTATAGGGTACAAAAGGATCGAAAATTACGTCGGGGCGTTGTGATGCAGGCGTCATTGGATCTGGCGCTTTTACGTTTGATGTTGGGGGTTTTCGAGGTAACTTCGGACTCATGAACTACTCAGTACTGGATATATGAAAATATCGTGTCGTTTTTATTGATAAAAAATGCGGGTGGTTGTTGGTGAATAAGTTGCTGAGTCGAATTTAACTGAATTCCACAGATATGAAAGGCGCCACGGCCTTGCTCTCAAGCAAAATATGTAACTTTGATTGTTGGATTCGAAGTATGACGCTGTTCTTGCGCTGTGAATCAAGAATATTTACTTGGCGTCGGTAAGTTGGAGTAGGGGGATAACACTGCTCTCGTCGGAAGTTTCCTTAAAGAGCAGTGCGGAGGGCGTGATAGTTGTAAATCGATTTATTAGTAGGCGTAGCGCAACAGTGTATGTGGCAAATGACGCAGTACGAAAAAACCGAACAGTGTCACCATGGCCGGCAGAATCAGCCACCAGACTTTTACCGGCATTGCATTGAGCGGTAATTTGCGTTGGCTCAGCCACAGGCTCGCCGCACACACGCCAGCGGCCAGCATGGCGCCGGCGAGAATATCCGTCGGCCAGTGCGCTCCCAGATAGACGCGCGACAGAGCAATTGCCAAGGCCGGAATGCAGGCGATCATCAGCCACGTCAGGCGCATGCGTGACGGCTGCCCGCGTCCGGCGAGGACGGCCAGAGCCAGGAACAAGGCGAACGATCCCGAGGCGTGGCCGCTGGGCATGCTGTAACTGGTAAGCGGGTCGGTCAGCACGTCCGGGCGTACCCGGGCGAAAAACTGTTTGGTCGCGGTGTTGGCCAGGGCGGTGCAGAGAAGGGTGCTGCCGACGAAAATCGCCTGACGCCACTGCCGACAAAGCAACAGCAGGACGGTCAGCAGGATGCTGAACATCAGCATGTTGCGGAACTCGCCGATCAGGGTGAGCGTGACCGCGACTTCATCCAGCACGGGTTGACGATGCTCCTGCACCAGCGTCATCACGCCTTGGTCGAGGGCTGTCAGGTGCGGATAGCCGATGAACAGGCCGATCAGAATCAACAGGTTCATGCTGCTGATCCAGATCGTTGCGCGGCGATGCCGGCGCAGGCTGCTGTTCACACTGAGGCCGACCACGGCTGCGATACAGCCGGCGACAATCCCGGCCTCAAGCCAGAACCCTTCGGGCAATGGCAGGCGGATCGCTGCTCCGGTGGCCCAGCCTGGCAGCAGGTAGGCCAGACTCCAGCCGGCGGCGGCCAGAAGGCTGACGGCGGCGAAGCGCGGGAAGGGCATGTCGCACATCCCGGCGACCATCGGCAACATGGGCCGCAACGGGCCGATGAAGCGTCCGACCAGCAGGCTGGCGATGCCGTAGCGCTGAAAATAGGTTTCGGCGCCGGCCATCCATTCCGGGTGATGGCGCAGTCCGGGCAGTCGCCGGATGTTCTGATGAAAGTGTCGGCCGAGGAAGTACGAAACCAGATCACCGAATATCCCGCCGAGGAAACCCAGCAACAGGGTTTCGCTCAACGACAGCGCGCCGCTGCCGGCCAGCACGGTCACGGCAAACAGCAACACCGTGCCGGGCACGATCAGCCCGACAATCGCCAGGCATTCGGCAAAGGCAACAATGAACACCGCTGCGGCCAGCCACTGTGGATTGGCCGCCAGCCAACCGGTCACGCTATCGAGCCATGGGCCCATACAGACAAACTCCATCAAATCTTCAAATAGCCCATGGGGCGCTTAACCTTCAACGGCACACCGCTCAATGCGGGAGCGTGTTCAGGGCAATACAAAATAATCCCGGCCTTCGACCTGACCCCGTCGCAGCGGGTTGCGCGTGCACCATTGCGCATAGGTCGCGTCGACGAAACGGTACATCAGGTGTTCGTCACGGCCATGAGGAATGCCCAATCTCGTGGTTTGAATAACGTGCGAGGGCGCAGGCCCCGTGTCCTCAACGAGCAGCAACTGATGATCGAAACGCTTGGCGTCCCACACTGGCACCTTCAATCCCAGCGCTTTGCACAGCAACGTCTGTCCGGCGCAGAGCTTTTGCGACGGTCGCGCCTGACCCTGAGCATCAGGGTTGTTCAGCAGCATCTGCGCCAGACTCGCCGGGCCACTGATCTCATCGACCCACGGATAGGCCGACTTGATCAACACCGCATTGCCCGGCCCTTGCGCGCTGAAGTTCAGCGAATCGCCGCCGCGTGCGTAATACATATAAATGTGCCCGCCATCCAGAAACAAAGCCTTACGCTTTTCTGTGTAGCCGAGCGATGCATGACTGCCTTTTTCCGCGCAGTAATACGCTTCGGTTTCGATGATGCGCGCGCTGAGCCACAAATCAGCAACGCGATGGCGGATGACTTTGCCGAGCAGATCCTTGGCCAGTGTTTGGGCATCGCGGTCGAAAAAAGCGTCCGGGAGTCCCTGCAGCAGGTGTCCGGCGCGGGTGCGAACGGTCTGGTTGGGCATGGCAGGCGATATTTATCCAGGCGGAGGAGGTCGTGATGATAACAATCCAAGGCTTAATTACGCCTGAACATCGGCCAATCACTGTTCATTTCGACCATCCGCCCGTCACCGCTGTTAGTCCCGGGATGCGACAGCTATAATCTGCCGCTTTCCTCTTCGCCAAGACCCCAGCAGACCATGACTGAGTCCGTTCTTGACTACATGACCCGATTGGGTCGCGCCGCCCGCGAGGCTTCCCGGGTCATCGGCCGTGCCAGCACCGCGCAGAAAAACCGCGCCCTGCAGGCTGCTGCCAATGCTTTGGACGCCGCACGCGCCGAGCTGGCGGCAGCCAACGAACAGGATCTGGCTGCCGGTCGCGCCAATGGTCTGGAGCCCGCATTGCTGGAGCGCCTGGAACTCACCCCGGCGCGCATTGACGGCATGATCGTCGGCCTGCGTCAGGTTGCCGCGCTGCCAGACCCGGTCGGCGCCATCCGTGACATGAGCTTTCGCCCGTCGGGCATTCAGGTCGGCAAGATGCGCGTGCCGCTGGGCGTGATCGGGATCATCTACGAATCGCGCCCCAACGTGACCATCGATGCCGCCAGTCTGTGCCTGAAATCGGGTAATGCGACCATTTTGCGCGGTGGCTCCGAAGCGATTCATTCCAACCGTGCGATTGCCGCATGCATCCAGCGTGGTCTGGCCGAGGCGCAATTGCCGGCAGCGGTGGTGCAAGTGGTCGAAACCACTGACCGTGCCGCTGTTGGCGCGATGATCACCATGCCCGAGTACGTCGACGTGATCGTGCCGCGCGGCGGCCGTGGTCTGATCGAACGCATCAGTCGCGATGCTCGCGTGCCGGTGATCAAGCATCTGGACGGCATCTGCCACGTCTATGTCAGCGAACACGCCGACCTGGACAAAGCCCAGCGCATCGCCTTCAACGCCAAGACCTATCGGTATGGCATTTGCGGCGCGATGGAGACCTTGCTGGTCGATCAAACCGTTGCCAAGGATTTCCTGCCATCGATGGCTGCCCAGTTCCGCGAAAAAGGCGTCGAACTGCGTGGTTGCGAGTGCACCCGGGCGATCATCGACGCCGTGCCGGCCAGTGAAGACGACTGGAACACCGAGTATCTGGCGCCAATCCTGTCGATCCGTGTGGTCGACGGTCTCGATCAGGCCATTGAACACATCAACCATTACGGCTCCCATCACACCGACTCGATCGTCAGCGAAAACCTCGCCGACACGCGGCGGTTTGTGGCTGAAGTCGATTCGGCGTCGGTGATGATCAACACGCCGACCTGCTTCGCCGATGGATTTGAATACGGATTGGGTGCCGAGATCGGCATTTCTACTGATAAGCTGCACGCCCGCGGCCCGGTGGGTCTTGAGGGGCTGACCTGCGAGAAGTACATCGTGGTCGGTGATGGCCAGTTACGCGGCCAGGCGACGGTCTGACTTGGCCGACCTCGACCTGACAGCGACGCCATCGGGCAGCGAGCCCCGCCCACTGCGCATTGGCATATTGGGCGGCACCTTCGATCCGGTGCACATTGGCCATTTGCGCGGCGCGCTGGAAGTGGCCGAAACGCTGGCACTGGATGAGTTGCGTCTGACGCCGAGCGCGCGACCGCCGCATCGCGATACACCGCAGGTGTCGGCGCAGGATCGCTTGGCGATGGTCGAGTGCGCGGTGGCCGGAGTGCCGCCGCTGGTGGTGGACGCCCGCGAATTGCAGCGGGACAAACCGTCCTGGACCATTGATACCCTGGAGTTGATGCGTGCCGAAATGGCCGCCGAGACCCAGGTTTTTCTGCTTTTGGGCTGGGACGCATTTTGCGGCCTGCCCACTTGGCATCGCTGGGAAGAGTTGCTCCAGCATTGCCACATCCTGGTGCTACAGCGCCCGGACGCCGACAGCGAACCGCCGGATGCCTTGCGCAACCTGCTGGCAGCGCGTTCGGTGAGCGACCCGCTGGCCCTGAAAGGGCCGAGCGGACAGATTGCATTCGTCTGGCAGACACCGCTCGCGGTTTCCGCCACCCAGATCCGTCAACTGCTGGCCAGCGGTAAGTCGGTACGTTTCCTGGTGCCCGACGCGGTCCTGGCCTACATCGATGCGCACGGTCTTTACCGTGCGTCGAACTGAACAAGGCGTGCTTCACTGATACGGATCACCGTGTCGCCAAGCCGCCGAATACATGAGCAAAACGAGTTTTATATGACTGACAAAGACCAAACCAAAGTAAAGCGCAAAGGCACATTCAAGAGCGCCCCGCTGCCAGAGCCGGTCAACACCAACGAGCCGCTGAAAGGTGACGACCTGGTCAAGCTGGCCGTGGCTGCACTGGAAGACGTCAAGGCGCAAGATATCCAGATCATCGATGTTCGCGACAAGCAGAGCATCACTGACTACATGATCATCGCCACCGGTACTTCCAATCGCCAGATCAACGCGATGCTGGATAAGGTTCGCGAAGAAGTCAAAAAGCAGGGCGCCAAGCCGCTGGGCGAAGAAGGCAAGGGCGACAGCGACTGGGTGCTGCTCGACCTGGACCTGGTGATCGTGCACATGATGACCGCCTCGGCGCGTCAGTTCTACGACCTGGAACGCCTGTGGGCCGGTGCCGAGCAAAGCCGCGCGGCCGACGCCAAACACCACAGCCCGGAAAACACCCACGAGCATTTCACCAAGCTCAACAAAGACCAGCTCTAAGGGATCGCTGTGCGACTGCGACTGATCGCCGTCGGTTCACGCATGCCCAAGTGGGTGGAAGAAGGCTGGCATGAATATGCCAAGCGTCTTCCGTCCGAGCTGGCGCTGGAACTGGTGGAAATACCGCTCAATACCCGTGGCAAGAATGCTGACGTGGCTCGTTTCATCCGCCAGGAAGGCGAAGCCATGCTGGCCAAGGTCGGGCAGAACGAGCGGATCGTCACGCTGGAAGTCCACGGCAAACCCTGGAGTACCGAGCAACTGGCGGTCGAACTCGACCGTTGGCGGCTGGATTCGCGCACGGTCAATTTCATGGTTGGTGGCCCGGAAGGGCTGGCGCCGCAAGTCTGTGCTCGTGCCGATCAACGCTGGTCGTTGTCACCGCTGACGCTGCCGCATCCGCTGGTGCGGATTCTGATCGGCGAACAGTTGTACCGTGCCTGGACCGTGCTGTCCGGTCACCCTTACCACAAGTAAGCCTGCCCTCATGTCTCAGCCGATCCGCATCAAGGACCACGAAAAAGACGCACGCCTGGTGCGTAGCCGCGTCATATTCGGGGCCGTTGTGGTGGTGGCGCTGATCTGTGTGCTAATCGCACGGCTTTATTTCTTGCAGGTGATCCAGTACGAGTACCACTCGACCCTCTCGGAGAACAACCGCGTCCATGTGCAGCCGATCCCGCCGACGCGTGGGCTGATTTTCGACCGCAATGGCGTCGTGGTGGCCGACAACCGGCCAAGCTTCAGTCTGAGCATGACCCGCGAGCGCTCCGGCGACTGGCAGCAAGTGCTCGACGTGATCGTCGAAGTGCTAGGGCTGACGCCCGAAGACCGGGTGATCTTCGAGAAGCGCATGCGTCAGGGGCGTCGGCCGTTCGAGCCGGTACCGATCCTGTTCGAATTGACGGAGGAGCAGATCGCCCGCATCGCCGTGAACCAGTTCCGTCTGCCGGGCGTGGAAGTGATTGCGCAACTGGTCCGTCACTACCCGCAGGGCGCGCATTTTGCGCACTCGGTGGGTTACATGGGGCGGATCAACGAGAAAGAACTCAAAAGCCTCGACCCGGTCAACTACAGCGGCACCCATCACATCGGCAAGACCGGCATCGAGCGTTTCTACGAGCCGGAGTTACACGGTCAGGTGGGTTACGAGGAAGTCGAGACCAACGCCCGTGGCCGCGTCTTGCGTGTGCTCAAGCGGACCGATCCGATTCCCGGCAAGGACATCGTTCTGAGCCTGGACATCAAGTTGCAGGAAGCGGCCGAGGCGGCATTGGGCGGACGTCGCGGTGCGGTGGTCGCGCTCGATCCGAGAACTGGCGAAGTGCTGGCGATGGTCAGTCAGCCGAGTTTTGACCCGAACCTGTTCGTGACCGGGATCAGCTTCAAGGCATACGCCGAGTTGCGTGATTCCATTGACCGGCCTCTGTTCAACCGCGTGCTGCGCGGTCTGTACCCGCCGGGCTCGACGATCAAACCGGCGGTGGCGATTGCCGGCCTCGATTCAGGGGTTGTGACGGCGTCGAGCCGGGTGTTCGACCCGGGTTACTACATGCTGCCCAACTACGATCACAAATACCGCAACTGGAACCGCACCGGTGACGGCTTCGTCGACCTCGACACAGCGATCATGCGGTCCAACGACACCTACTTCTATGACTTGGCCCATAAGCTGGGCATTGATCGGCTGTCGGCTTACATGAACAAGTTCGGCATCGGCAAGAAGGTCTCGCTGGACATGTTCGAAGAATCCCCAGGCCTGATGCCTTCGCGTGAGTGGAAGCGGGCGACACGCAAGCAGGCGTGGTTCCCGGGCGAGACGCTGATCCTGGGGATCGGCCAGGGCTATATGCAAGCGACGCCGCTTCAGTTGGCCCAAGCCACGGCGCTGGTAGCGAACAAAGGCGTGTGGAACCGGCCGCACCTGGCCAAAACCCTCGAAGGGGTGAAACCGGTGGACGAAAACCCGATGCCGGACATTATCCTGCGTGACCCGTCGGACTGGAACAAGGTCAACCACGGCATGCAGCAGGTGATGCACGGTGCCCGGGGCACCGCGCGCAAAGCGGCAATCGGTGCGCAATACCGGATCGCCGGCAAATCGGGTACCGCTCAGGTGGTCGCGATCAAGCAGGGCGAGAAGTACGACCGCTCCAAGGTTCAGGAGCGCCATCGCGACCACGCGTTGTTCGTCGGTTTCGCCCCGGCCGACGATCCACGAATCGTCGTGTCGGTGATGGTTGAGAACGGTGAGTCCGGCTCCGGTGTTGCCGCGCCCGTCGTGCGTCAGGTCATGGACGCCTGGTTGCTGGATCAGGACGGACATTTGAAGGCCGAATACGCCAGTCCAATCAGTGCGGAGGCTACGGCCCGTGATGAATAACTTTGATCGCATGCTCTCCAGCGAGGATGTGATGCGTCGCCGCGCGACGTTGCTGCAAAAACTGCATATCGATGGCCCTTTGTTGATCCTGTTGCTGATTCTCGCCGCCGGCAGCCTGTTCGTGCTGTATTCGGCCAGCGGCAAGAACTGGGATCTGCTGGCCAAACAGGCCACTTCGTTCGGCATCGGTCTGGTGTCGATGATCGTCATCGCCCAGTTCGAACCGCGCTTCATGGCCCGTTGGGTGCCGCTCGGCTATGTGATCGGGGTGGTGTTGCTGATGGTGGTGGACATCATGGGCCACAACGCCATGGGCGCGACACGCTGGATCAACATTCCCGGGGTGATCCGCTTCCAGCCCTCCGAGTTCATGAAAATCCTCATGCCGGCGACCATAGCCTGGTATCTGTCGAAACGGACATTGCCGCCACAACTCAAGCATGTCGGCATCAGTTTGATGCTGATCGGTGTGCCGTTCATTCTGATCGTGCGTCAGCCGGACCTCGGTACTTCGCTGCTGATTCTGGCGGGCGGAGCGTTCGTGCTGTTCATGGGCGGGTTGCGCTGGCGCTGGATTCTCAGCGTATTGGCCGCCGCCGTACCCGTGGCGGTCGCCATGTGGTTTTTCATCATGCACGACTACCAGAAGCAACGAATCCTGACGTTCCTTGACCCGGAAAGCGATCCGCTCGGTACGGGCTGGAACATCATTCAGTCGAAAGCGGCGATCGGTTCCGGCGGCGTGTTCGGCAAGGGATGGCTGCTCGGCACCCAATCGCATCTGGACTTCCTGCCTGAAAGTCACACCGACTTCATCATTGCAGTACTTGGCGAAGAGTTCGGCCTGGTGGGCATTTGCGTGCTGCTGCTGATCTATCTTTTGTTGATTGGCCGGGGGCTGGTGATCACGGCACAGGCACAAACATTGTTCGGCAAATTGCTCGCCGGTGCATTGACCATGACGTTTTTTGTTTACGTTTTCGTCAACATCGGTATGGTCAGTGGCCTGTTACCGGTTGTAGGGGTGCCGTTGCCGTTCATTAGCTACGGAGGAACTTCGCTGGTGACATTGCTGTCAGCGTTTGGGGTTTTGATGTCGATCCATACCCATCGCAAGTGGATCGCGCAGGTTTGAATAAGGTGAAGATTTCAATGCAAGTAATGCGTGGCTGGGCGACTCGATGCGCGCCGTGGGTTGGCCTGGTAGGCATCCTCGGTAGCGTGCAGGACGCGCTGGCCGGCGAATACGAAGGCTCGCCGCAGGTGGCCGAATTCGTCGGTGAAATGACCCGCGACTACGGCTTTGCCGGTGAGCAACTGATGGGTGTGTTTCGCGAGGCGCAGCGCAAGCAGTCGATTCTCGACGCCATCTCCCGACCCGCCGAGCGGGTCAAACAATGGAAAGAATACCGTCCGATGTTCATCACGGACGCACGTATCGCCCGTGGTGTCGACTTTTGGCGTCAGCATGAGGCGACGCTGGCCCGTGCCGAACAGGAGTACGGCGTGCCGGCACAAGTCATCGTGTCGATCATTGGCGTTGAAACCTTTTTCGGACGTAATACCGGTAATTTCCGGGTGATCGACGCCTTGTCCACGCTCGGATTCGACTATCCTCCCCGTGCCGAATTTTTCCGCAAGGAACTGCGTGAGTTCCTGCTGCTGGCGCGTGAAGAGCAGGTCGATCCATTGACCCTGAAAGGCTCTTACGCAGGCGCCATGGGCCTGCCGCAGTTCATGCCGAGCAGCTTTCGCGCCTATGCGGTGGATTTCGACGGTGACGGTCACATCAATATCTGGACCAATCCGGATGATGCGATCGGCAGCGTCGCGAGTTATTTCAAGCGTCACGGTTGGGTCGCTGGCGAGCCAGTGGTCAGCCGTGCAGACGTACGTGGCGAACAGGTCGATGAAGGCCTGACCACCGGTATCGAGCCGACGAAAACCGTTGGGGAGTTGCGAGCGCTGGGCTGGTCGAGTCATGATGCGCTGCGCGATGACATGCCAGTCACTGCATTTCGTCTCGAAGGCGAAAACGGCCCTGAATACTGGATGGGCCTGAAGAATTTTTACGCGATCACGCGTTATAACCGCAGCGTGATGTACGCCATGGCCGTACATCAACTGTCTGAACAGCTGGTAAAAGCACGGGGCGTCAAGTAATGCGGGCATTGCCTATCAACAAACCCCTGAAACTGGTGGCATTCACTGCGTTGGCGGTGCTGGTCGCCAGTTGTTCGACCAGCCGTTCACCGACTCAAAAGACATCGTCTACCGCTGTGCGCGCGCAGCCGGGTCTGGATATCAACCGGGCGCACAAAGACGGCGCGCCTTGGTGGGACGTCGATGTCTCGCGCATCCCGGATGCCACGCCGACCCTGCACACCGGCCCGTACAAGGCCAACCCTTACACGGTGCTGGGAAAAACCTATTTCCCGTTGCAAGAATCGAAGTCGTATGTCGCTTCTGGCACAGCGTCCTGGTATGGCACCAAGTTCCATGGCCAGAACACCGCCAACGGCGAGGTCTATGACCTGTACGGCATGAGTGCCGCCCACAAGACCTTGCCACTGCCAAGTTACGTTCGGGTGACCAATCTGGACAACAACAAGAGCGTGATTCTGCGGGTCAACGACCGCGGCCCGTTCTACTCCGACCGCATCATCGATTTGTCCTACGCTGCCGCCAAGAAGCTGGGGTACGCCGAAATCGGCACCGCGCGGGTCAAGGTCGAAGGCATTGATCCGCAACAATGGTGGGCTGCCAAGGGGCGTCCGGCACCTTTGATGCTCAACGAGCCGCAAGTCGCGCAAAATAGCGCCCCGGTGATCACGGCCTCGGCCGGCACCGTTGAGCAATGGACGCCGCCGGTGCAGCAACACGCCGCGGCCGTCGTGCCGGTTCAGCTCGATGCAAAAAAAAACGCTTCTGCACCAGCATCTGGCCAGTATCTGCAGGTGGGCGCGTTCGCCAACCCGGACGCTGCAGAGCTCCTGAGGGCGAAGCTCAGCGGGATGGTGAGCGCTCCGGTCTTCATCAGTTCGATCGTGCGCAATCAGCAGACCCTGCACCGGGTACGTCTGGGGCCGATCGGTTCGCCGGGTGAGATTGCCCAGGTACAGAACAGCGTCCGCCTGGCCAACCTTGGTTCGCCAAGTGTGGTTTCGGAGTAAGCAATACGCAGGACTTGATTGACGATTCACCAGCGATTGGGGGTGAATCAGGTTGTTGGCTCGTCGAAGAATAAAAGCCCGGCAAGGGTGACTGGAGTGAGCAACTGAACACGCGATGGCCCGTTAGAAGGCTGTCTGAATAGTTTTGCCCTAGGGCAAGTTTCCATTAGCGATTTCGAGAGACGGATGAACATCACCACCTTTGCCAAACGCCTGTGTCTGCTAGTCCCGCTGCTCCTCTCGCCCGCCGCCTTTGCGGCCGAGATGATGCCGTCGCCCCCTCAACTGGCCGCCAAAGCCTACGTCCTGATGGACGCCAGCAGCGGCAATGTGCTGGTAGAGAACAACGGTGATCAGCGTCTGCCACCGGCCAGCCTGACCAAACTGATGACGGCATACATCGCTACGCTGGAAATCCGTCGCGGCCAGATCGGTGAAAACGATCCGGTGACCGTCAGCGAAAACGCCTGGCGCACCGGCGGCTCGCGGATGTTCATCAAGGTGGGTTCGCAGGTCACTGTCAGCGACCTGCTGCACGGCATCATCATTCAGTCCGGCAACGACGCCAGTGTGGCGCTGTCCGAGCACATCGCCGGCAGCGAAGACGCCTTCGCCGACCTGATGAACAAAACCGCTTCAGAACTGGGCATGACCAATTCCCACTTCATGAACCCGACCGGTCTGCCGAATCCTGAGCACTATTCGTCGGCTCACGACATGGCGATCCTGGCTCGCGCGATCATCCACGAAGACCCGGCCCACTATGCGATCTATTCGCAGAAAGAGTTCTTCTGGAATGGCATCAAGCAGCCTAACCGCAACCTGCTGCTGTGGCGTGACAAGACCGTTGACGGTCTGAAAACCGGTCACACCGAAGAAGCCGGCTACTGCATGGTGTCCTCGGCTGTACGCGACGGCCAGCGCCTGATCGCCGTGGTGTTCGGCACCAACAGCGAAGTGGCTCGCGCCGCTGAAACCCAGAAGCTGCTGACCTACGGTTTCCGCTTCTTTGAAACCCAGACCTTCTATCAGAAAGGTACTGAACTGGCTCAGGCCCCGGTGTGGAAAGGCACCACCAATCAAGTCAAGGCCGGCCTGGCTGAAGACCTGACCATGACCCTGCCCAAAGGCCAGCTGAAGAAGCTTGCGGCCAGCATGACCATGAACCCGCAACTGACCGCGCCCATCGCCAAGGGCGACGTGATCGGTAAAGTCGAAGTGAAACTGGAAGACAAGGTTGTGCACAGCGCCGACCTGATCGCTCTGGACGCTGTCGAGGAAGGTGGTATCTTCCGCCGCATGTGGGATAGCATCCGTCTATTCTTCTACGGCTTGTTCAACTGATTTAGTGTTGACCTGCATGGCCCTGCTCCGATCCGGTGCGGGGCCATGCGCGTTACCACGGCTTAAGAGGCCGTTACGCCATGACCGATACCGAAGTAAAGGCGCCAAAGATCGAATTTCCCCAGACTGATTACCCGATCAAGGTGATCAGCGACACTGGCGTTGGCAACAAAGACAAGATCATCGCAATCGTCACAAAGCACGCGACCATCAATGATGAGCGTATCGACGAACGTCAAAGCACCAACGGCAAATACACGACTATCCAGTTGCACATCATCGCCACCGGTCAAGAACAGCTGTACGACATTAACAGCGAGTTGCGTGCGACCGGTTTTGTGCACATGGTGCTGTGATGTCTGGCACGCTGGGCTTTCGTGAGCTCGGCCAGATGGCTTACGAGCCGGTCTGGCATGCCATGCAACGCTTTACCAACGAACGCGGCAGCGATGCCGCTGACGAAATCTGGCTGGTCGAGCACCCTCCGGTGTTCACTCAGGGCCAGGCCGGCAAGGCCGAACACTTGTTGCTGCCGGGGGACATCCCGGTGGTGCAGGTCGATCGCGGCGGGCAAGTGACCTATCATGGCCCTGGCCAATTGGTGGCTTACTTGCTGCTGGATGTACGCAAGCTGGGTTTCGGCGTGCGTGATCTGGTGAGTCGCATGGAGCTTTGCCTGATCGAACTGCTGGCCAGCTACGGGGTGACCGCCGCGGCCAAGCCAGACGCTCCCGGCGTGTACGTCGATGGCGCGAAAATCGCTTCTCTGGGTTTGCGGATCCGCCACGGTTGTTCCTTTCATGGCCTGGCTCTGAACGTGGATATGAACCTGGAACCGTTTCGACGGATTAATCCCTGCGGCTATGCCGGGCTGGCGATGACCCAGCTGAGCGATCACGCAGGATCGATTGAATTTGCCGAGGTAAGTGCCCGGCTGCGCGCGCAGCTCGTCAAACACCTCGACTATGCTGAGCAGACGACCCTGACGGGCGGAATCGACTGATATGACTACTGATGCAGTGCAAACCATGATCCCGACGCTCGACGTGACCGAGCGCCCGGCCCCGCGTCCCAAGGTTGAAGCCGGCGTCAAGCTGCGCGGCGCCGAAAAGGTTGCACGCATTCCGGTAAAGATCATTCCAACCACCGAACTGCCGAAGAAGCCTGACTGGATTCGTGTACGCATCCCGGTTTCCCCGGAAGTCGACCGCATCAAGAGCCTGCTGCGCAAACACAAGCTGCACAGTGTCTGCGAAGAAGCATCCTGCCCGAACCTGGGCGAGTGCTTCTCCGGTGGCACCGCGACGTTCATGATCATGGGTGACATCTGCACCCGTCGCTGCCCGTTCTGCGACGTTGGCCACGGTCGTCCGAAACCACTGGACGTCAACGAGCCGCAAAGCCTGGCCATCGCCATCGCCGACCTGAAGCTCAAGTACGTGGTGATCACTTCGGTTGACCGCGACGACCTGCGCGACGGCGGTGCCCAGCACTTTGCCGACTGCATCCGCGAGATCCGCAAGCTGTCGCCGAACGTGCAACTGGAAACCCTGGTCCCTGATTACCGTGGCCGCATGGACGTCGCCCTTGAGATCACTGCAGCCGAGCCGCCGGATGTGTTCAACCACAACCTCGAAACCGTGCCGCGCCTGTACAAGGCCGCACGCCCGGGTTCGGACTACCAGTGGTCGCTGACCCTGCTGCAACGCTTCAAGCAGATGATGCCGCACATCCCGACCAAATCCGGCCTGATGCTGGGCCTGGGCGAAACCGACGAAGAAGTCATCGAAGTCATGAAGCGCATGCGCGAACACGACATCGACATGCTGACCCTGGGCCAGTACCTGCAACCGTCGCGCAGCCACCTGCCGGTGCAGCGTTTCGTGCACCCGGACACCTTCGCCTGGTTCGCCGAAGAAGGTTACAAGATGGGCTTCAAGAACGTTGCGTCGGGTCCGTTGGTGCGGTCTTCGTACCACGCTGACGAGCAGGCGAAGCTGGTCAAGGCTGAGCTGCTGGGTTCCTGACCCGGCGCTGATAGCGTCTAAAAAATACCCGCCTCGGCGGGTATTTTTGTTTGGGCCTGCCGCGCACTCTTTTGTTTGTCTTTGTACCTGACTACTGTGTGTATGAGTTCACAGGGAGACCATGGATGACCGTTCGACCGACCCACACCCTTTTTCCGCATAAACCCGTACCGGCGCTGCCATCCGAAGGGCTGATTGGCGTGATTGCCCCTGCCGGCCCCGGCGCACTGGACACTGACAAGGCTGTGCAGTGGATGCGTGCCCGCGGCTATGCGCTGAAAGTATTTCCCGGTGTCTACGAGAAGGACGGCTATCTGGCCGGCAGCGATGACGTGCGCCTCAACGACCTGCACGCCGCTTTCGCCGATCCTGAAGTCGACGCGATCATCTGCTTGCGCGGCGGCTACGGTACACCGCGCCTGCTGGACCGGATTGATTTCGACCTGTTGGGCCGTCATGCCAAGCCGTTTGTCGGCTACAGCGACATCACCGCACTGCATCTGGCGATCAGCCGCTACGCCGGGTTCGTGACCTTTCACGGGCCGTTGCTCAATGCCGACCTGCTGGGCGACAAGGAGCCGCCGACCGTCACCTCATTCTTCGCCATGCTGCGCGGTCAGTTGAAGGTGGGCAGCGTACTGGGCCACCCGGTGGCCTATCCATTGACCACCGTCGAACCCGGCATCGCTCACGGGCGTTTACTCGGCGGCAATCTGGCGATGATTGCCTCGACGCTGGGCACACCTTACGAAATCGATGTAGAAGGGGTGATTCTGCTGATCGAGGACGTCAACGAACCACTGTATCGCATCGACCGCTTGCTCACGCAGATGCGCCTGGCCGGCAAGCTGGCCAAATTGCGCGGTGTGCTGGTCGGTGATGTCGCGGGGGTGGATACCGACGCGTTGAACCGCTTGCTCAAGCAGACGTTCGAACCATTGCGGATACCGGTGTTGTCGGGATGGCGCAGCGGGCATTGTGATCCGAACCTGACGCTACCGATGGGGGCTTTGGTGCGGCTGGATGCGGGGAAAAAAGAACTGATGCTGGAGCAGGATGTGGTTGTCCGTCGGTAGATAAGCACCGCCAGTCAATCAGCCTTCGCGAGAAAGCCCGCTCCCACATTCGACCGAATTCGCGCTATGAGAATGCAGTCAAGTGTGGGAGCGGGCTTGCTCGCGAAAGCGATATGCGCCTTGCGAAAATCTGACTACTGGGTACGAAGGCTCTCAAGCAGCTTGTGCGTCGGATACCCGTCCGCCGGCCAGCCAAATGCCTGCTGCGCACTGCGGATCGCCTTGCGGGTATTGGCGCCGATGATCCCGTCCGCCGTACCGGCATCGTAATTGCGCGCACTCAGCAAGCTTTGCAGCTCAACCCGCTCGGTACGGCTCAATGGCAGATCATCTTTTGGCCAGGTGCCGTTGATCAAACCGCCACCACTGAAGCGCTCCGACAACAGGCTGACCGCCAGTGCATAGGACGACGAGTTGTTGTACTTGAGGATCGCCCGGAAGTTATCGAGGATCAGGAATGCCGGGCCACGATAGCCGGCCGGCAGCAGCAGGGCGGCAGACAGTTGTTCGGTACCTGCGGGCACTTGACCACCATTGGGCATGATCACGCCCAGTTGACGCCACTCAGCCACGCTTTTGCGAATGGCACCGTCAGCGAGCGTGTAATTGAAGCTGCCTGGGAGTTGTACTTCAAAGCCCCACGGCTGACCATGCTGCCAGCCGGAGCTTTGCAGGTAATGTGCAGTCGAGGCCAGCGCGTCGGCCGGACTACCCCAGATGTCGCGGCGACCGTCACCGTCGAAATCCACGGCGTGGGTGTTGTAGGTGGTCGGGATGAACTGGGTCTGTCCCATCGCGCCAGCCCATGAACCGAGCATTTTCTCTGGCGTGATATCACCCTGTTGCAGAATCTGCAGGGCGGCGATCAATTGCGCATGGGCAAAGCCCGGCCGACGGCCTTCGTAAGCGAGGGTGGCCAACGAATTGATGACCGACTTGCTGCCCTGGAACTGACCGAAGTTGCTTTCCATCCCCCACACCGACACCAGCGCCTGACGATCCACGCCATAACGCTGTTCGATGCTTTGCAGAATGTCGGCGTACTGGTTGATCAGCGCTTGGCCTTTTCGCACTCGCAGCGGCGACAGCGCGCCGTCCAGGTATTCCCATACGGGGCGTGAGAACTCCGGCTGACTGCGGTCGGCGCGAATAACGCTGGCGTCGAAGCTGACATTGGCAAACGCGCGATCAAACAGATCGGCGCGGATCCCGGCGGCCAGCGCATCCTTGCGGAAACCGGCCTGCCATTCGGCAAAGGTCTGGGTCGGCTGAAGATCGAGAGGGTCGGCGGACGGCACTACCGGCGGGATGATCGCTGGGGCCGTGGCGACAGGGGCGGCTTGGAGAGGTTGGGCGTCGGCGGCGGTGGGTTTTTCCGCGCAGGCGACAAGCAGGATGAAGCTTGTGGCGGCGATCAATTGGCGAACGGGCCAACGACGGGAAAGACTGAAGGGCATGCACAGTTCCAGGGGATACGAATCAGGTGCAGACCTTAACATGCCTGCGGAATGAAGCGGTTATCGGTCAGGTATTTGGACGAGGTCTATTTAGCCGGCTAATCACCATATGCCCTGAATTAGCGGGGCGCAACTGTCATTTCTATCAGCTATTCAGCAGTGTTTTTCCTCGATTCAATAGCCCATGCCGGCAGGATTGTGGTGGTTTGAATTTCTCGATCACTGCCTCTTGACGCACGTTGACGAGGAATTTCATATGAAAGGTAAAGCGCTTTTACTGCTGTTTCTTTTGCTGGCAGGGTGCTCTGTAAAAGGCCCTTCGCAGGAGCCTGTTCAAACTCAGCTGGGCGTACAGACTGCTACAGCGTTAGCCACCAGCGGCCCGGAAGTAGCCTCCGAATTGACGAGGCGTTATAGCGATACCACCACTCTTCGATGTGATGGTGTGGACTCCAGACCTGCCTTTCTTTGCAGTGGTATTTTGCTGCGTGGAACGGCCACTGCAGCCGGCTTTGATGTCTGGGATCCTAGCCCCACCGCTGAAAGGGTGGGAGGTACCTCATTTTCGTTTGTCCGCTCAGACTACAAAATGAAAAGACTGGCCATGAATTACAAGAAAGGACTGATTTTCTATCCTGTTTTGAAAACACCGTCAGGCAAACTCAAGATTGAAGTTCTGTGCTTCTTTCCCGTGGACGGGGATTCTGATCATCGTAGTGATTGGGGTTGTGGCGGGATTTCCGGCTATCCCTCAACCGTTGCCTGCGCTGCCCAAGGCATCAATACCCCTGAAAAATGGGCAGAGAATTACAACAAGCATGCTGTTCCTAGTCACAACAGGGCAGGTGTATGCAGTTTTGATGTCAGAGATTCGGCTAATACGCTGGCGGGCCCCAATTTTGTAAAGGGGATGCAGGCAGGACGTCTGGTGACGCCAAGAGCTTTTGACATACCCAATGACGTGAAAATGACGACATGGGCAAAGGGGCAGGCGAAAGTCTTGCCAATTGAGGCGTTCTTTTACGTGATTGTCGGAAACACATCGGGCTTGGCGGAAGTCCAGAGGGATCAGCGCCGATTCAAAGAGCTCACTGGTGAAACGCTGCCTATTATCAAAGTAATAATGCCGGCAACGCTGGCCGATAGAGTGACGTTTGCGTTTCAGGCGCAAGATCAGGCGGTGAATTGATTATCCGTTTCAAGCAGCCAGAAAGTAAGAAGCCTCCCAGCTGTCAGACTGGAAGGCTTCGCGGCGGTAGCTGCCTTTCCCCTTGGTTGGTCGTTCCTGGCGGCTGCGGAACAGGGGTTGGGCGATAATGGATTTGGCCTTGTTCGGGCCATGTTTCGATGGCTTTTTGCTCATGACGGATCTCTCGGTGGGTGGGTGTTGCGGGGCGAATAATCTGCCGATGTTGGACGTCTGTCCAGTCTCTGTTGTGTAGGAATGTTCTGATGCTTTCGCGAGCAAGCCCGCTCCCACATTCGACCGAATTCGCGCTATGAGAATGCAGTCAAGTGTGGGAGCGGTCTTGCTCGCGAAGGGCCGTTGTGCGGTTGAACGACTTACTCGGCAGGCAACGAAAGGCGCTGACCGGCCATCAACAACGCCAATCGGCTCAGGCTCATCCACGGCGACCCGGCAGCCTGGCCCTTGATCTGCGCATCGATGCGCTGGGCTTCGAGCAACAACTGCGCCCAGCGTTGCGCCGAGTAGCGTTGCAGGGCTTTGCTCATCAAGGGTTTGCGCTTGTCCCAGACCGGCGGTTTCGCCTGGCTGAAGCACTTGTCCAGCGGCGTGCCCTGGCTGTACTGCAGCGAGATATTGGCCAGCAGGCGCAGCTCTCGCGCCAATGCCCAGAGAATCACGGGCGGTTCGACACCTTCACCGCGCAGCCCTTCGAGCATGCGCAAGGCGTGAGCCGGTTCGCCGTTGAGCACGGCGTCGGTCAAGCCAAACACGTCGAAGCGGGCACTGTCCGCGACAGCGGCTTGCACCGTTTCGACGGTGATTTGCCCACCTTCGGCCATCAGTTTGAGCTTTTCGATTTCCTGCGCGGCGGCGAGCAAGTTGCCCTCCACGCGTGCGGCAATCAGTTCGACGGCGTCCTGGCTGGCCGACAATCCGGCCTGAGACAGGCGCTGACGAATCCAGCTCGGCAGTTGATTGGCATCCACTGGCCATATCTGAATGAACTGGGTCTGCTGGCCTTCGACCAGCGCCTTGCCCCACTTGGTCTTCTGCGCGCTGCCATCGAGCTTGGGCAGGCTGATCAGCAGCACGGTGTCTTCAGCGGGACGCGAGCAGTATTCGATGAACGCAGCCGCGCCCTTGTCACCGGGTTTGCCCGACGGCAGGCGCAGTTCCAGCAGGCGCTTTTCAGCGAACAACGACATGCTGGCACCGGCCTGCAACAACGTGCCCCAATCGAAATTGGCGTCGGCGGAAAATACCTGACGTTCGTCAAAACCTTGTTGGCGGGCAGCACGGCGGATGGCATCGGCGGCTTCCTGACACAGCAGCGGGTCATCGCCGCTGATGATGTAGACCGGCGCAAGGGAGCCCTGCAGGTGTTTGCTGAGTTGAGCGGGAGCGAGCTTCATAAGATCGGTCGAACGGGGCGCCTGAGCGCCCCGAACCTCTTACTGCTGCGGTACTTCGAGCGGCGACTGACGCGGGGTCTGCGCTTCAGCCTTCTGCGCCGCTTCGAGCGCGTCGGCTTCTGCCTTGGCCCGGTCATTGGCGGCTTGCTGCAGTTGCTGCAGTTGGTCCGGAGTCAGCTGTTGCAGGCGCAGCATCATGCGCTGAACCAGTTCGCGACGGGTCTCGCGACGGGCGTCGTTGGCTTCCTGATCGGAGCCGACGAGGTTGTTGCCGTCGTGAATGAACACCTTCTGCACTTCAAGCTTGTCGCTCAGCAGCGAAAGGTTTTTGTCACCACGGATGTCGTAGCTCAGGACAGTGCTGACCTGATACTCGCCCGTACGACCGGCACCGGCGTAGCTGAGGATGCGCTGGCTTTCCTGCTCGTCAGCCAGATAGAGCTTGTACGGCGCGCCGCTGTAAACCTTGACGCCGCTGGACTCCAGTACCTGACGCAGTTGCGTGACGGTATCGCCGTAGGCGTTGCGGGCACTCAGGTCGAGTTCCTTGATCGCCAGTTCGTTGGTGCCGGTACCGCGCAGCTGGAAACCACAGGCGCTCAACAGGACGGCGAGGCCCATCACCAGCAGATTGCGTTTGATCATTGTGTTGCTCCCCTTGAAACCAGGTGGGCCGACCGTGCGGCCCGAAAGGTTTTACTCGGCGCCAGGCGAACCTGGCGCCCGATCCAATTAGCTGGCGACAATATTGACCAGTTTCCCGGGCACTACGATCACTTTACGAATAGTCAGGCCGTCGACAAAACGCAGCACGTTTTCGTTGGCGCGCGCTGCCGCTTCGACTTCTTCACGGGTTGCGCTGGCCGGCATGTCGATCTGGCCACGCAGCTTGCCGTTCACTTGAATGACCAGTTGCAGGCTGTCCTGTACCAGCGCGCTGTCATCCACCGCCGGCCAGCCAGCGTCGATCACGGCGTCAGCGTGACCCAGCTGATTCCACAACTCATGGCTGATGTGCGGCGTGATCGGAGCCAGCAGCAGTGTGACGGCTTCCAGGCCTTCGTGAATCAGTGCGCGATCCTGTTCGGTGCCTTGCGCGGCTTTTTCCAGCACGTTCATCAGCGTCATCACTTGAGCGATGGCGGTGTTGAATTTGTGGTTCTGGCCGACGTCGTGGCTGGCCTGTTTGATGGCCAGGTGGATCGCACGGCGAACGGCTTTCTGCTCGTCGTTCAGGCTGGCGATGTCCAGTTTGCCCGGCAGGCCCTGAGTAACGTGGGCTTGAGCCAGACGCCAGACGCGCTTGAGGAAGCGGTGCGAACCCTCTACGCCGGAGTCGGACCATTCAGCGCTCATGTCAGGCGGCGAGGCGAACATCATGAACAGGCGGCAGGTATCTGCGCCGAACTGATCGATCATCGACTGTGGGTCGACGCCGTTGTTCTTGGACTTGGCCATCTTCTCGGTGCCGCCGATTTCCACCGGCAGGCCGTCGGATTTGAGCTTGGCGCTGATGACCTTGGCTTTGCTGTCACGTTCGAGTTCGACGTCCGCCGGATTGAACCAGGTGTAAGCGCCATTGGCTTCGCGGCGGTAGTAAGTCTCGGCGATCACCATGCCCTGGGTCAGCAGGTTCTTGAACGGCTCGTTGGAGCTCACCAGACCTTCGTCACGCATCAGCTTGTGGAAGAAGCGCGCGTAGAGCAGGTGCAGGATGGCGTGTTCGATACCGCCGATGTACTGATCCACCGGCAGCCAGTGGTCGGCTGCGGATTTTTCGACCAGGCCACCTTCAAAGTGCGGCGAGGCATAACGGGCGTAGTACCACGACGACTCGACGAAGGTGTCCATGGTGTCGGTTTCACGCTTGGCAGGCTGGCCGCATTTCGGGCAGGTGCACTCGAAAAACTCGGGCATGCGCGCCAGTGGCGAACCAGCGCCGTCCGGCACCACGTCTTCCGGCAGGACGACAGGCAGTTGATCTTCCGGTACCGGTACGTCACCGCACGCATCGCAGTGGATGATCGGGATCGGGCAGCCCCAGTAGCGCTGACGGCTGATGCCCCAGTCGCGCAGGCGGAACTGGGTGCGCGAGGCGCCGAGCTCTTTCTTGATCAGGGCCACTTCCATGGCGTCGAACGCGCCAGCGAAGTCCAGGCCATCGAATTCGCCGGAATTGATCAGGGTGCCGTGCTCGCCGTAGGCGTCTTGCCACGGGGCCGGGTTGGTCTCGCCGGAGCTGGTACGCACGACCGATTTGATCGGCAGGTTGTACTTGTGGGCGAACTCGAAATCACGCTCGTCGTGAGCCGGCACCGCCATGACCGCACCGTCGCCGTAGTGCATCAGCACATAGTTGGCGACCCATACCGGCAGTTTTTCGCCAGTCAGCGGGTGCTCGACGAACAGGCCGGTCGGCAGGCCTTTTTTCTCTTGAGTGGCGACGTCGGCTTCAGCGACGCTGCCGCCCTTGCATTCGGCGATGAACGCTTGCAGCGCTGGGTTGTTCTGCGCAGCCAGAGTGGCCAGATGATGCTCGGCAGCCACGGCGACGTAGGTCGCGCCCATCAGGGTGTCCGGACGGGTGGTGAAGACTTTGAGCGTGCCGGCTTCGCCGATGGAGTCGACGTTGTACGGGAACTGCACTTCCATGCCGCGGGATTTGCCGATCCAGTTGCGCTGCATGGTCTTGACCTGTTCCGGCCAGCCAGTCAGTTCGTCGAGGCTCTCCAGCAGCTCATCCGCGTACGCGGTGATCTTGAAGTAGTACATCGGGATTTCGCGCTTTTCGATCAGCGCGCCGGAACGCCAGCCGCGACCGTCGATGACCTGTTCGTTGGCCAGAACGGTCTGGTCGACCGGGTCCCAGTTCACGGTGCCGTTTTTACGGTAGATCACGCCTTTTTCGAACAGGCGAGTGAACAGCCATTGTTCCCAGCGGTAGTAATCCGGCTTGCAGGTAGTGACCTCGCGGGACCAGTCCACCGCCAGGCCCAGGCTGCGCAGCTGGGACTTCATGTAGGCGATGTTTTCGTAGGTCCACTTGGCCGGGGCCACGTTGTTCTTCATCGCGGCGTTTTCCGCCGGCATGCCGAAGGCGTCCCAACCCATCGGTTGCAGAACGTTCTTGCCTTGCATGCGCTGGTAGCGGGAGATCACGTCGCCGATGGTGTAGTTGCGCACGTGCCCCATGTGTAGCTTGCCGCTGGGGTAAGGGAACATCGACAGGCAGTAGTAAGTCTCCTTGCCTGGCTGTTCACTGACTTCAAAGGACTTTTGCTCATCCCAGAACGACTGGGCGGCGGCTTCGATCTCACGGGGCTGATATTGTTCGTGCATGGCTACTTTTGTACTGGATAGGGGTGGCCTAATCCTCTTCAACGCGGCATTCGGGATGGCCCGGACGAGCTGGAAGTGGAATGACAGGAAGCGCCGTAGCATACATGACCGCGCTTGGCCTAGGGAAACCCTGATTACAGCTGTTTGGCCCGGTCAATCCATGGCGAGGGCCGTTGGTCGCGGCGTACAGCCGGTTTGTGCAGCGAAGCTAAGCTCTAACTGGGGAGTGAGTCTTATTGTCAATGAGGTGAGGGATGGTGGAGTCACAGCAAAAAAACGTTACGAAACCCGAGTTGTACGAACGGTTGATGGATCGTCTGGGCATGGCTCTGGACGCTGCAAAAACCGCTGGCCGGCTGCGCGATGAGCGCCCCCTGGAACTGGAATTGCGTGACTTGAGCCCCGCCGAGTTCAAACTGGTCAAGGCTTATCTGGATCGCAGCGAACGTGAAACGCACGGATGCTTGTCGCAGGCAGTGAAGCAGCTCGATGCAACGCATTCCGCCAAGGTCATCTGGCTTAAGGACCGGGCGCCCGGCAGAGAATCCGTCAAGGTTCGCTCTTTGCAGGCCAAGTAAGCGCATGGCAGGTCAAAAAACGGATCTTTTTCAACAGGATCCCACCTATCGGTTGTCACGCATTATTAACACTCTTACGCTTCGGGCATCTTTGGAGATGCCCGATGCCTTTTCGTTATTTCATCAAACAACTTCTATTGCCGCCCGGCATTTTATTATTGCTGTTGCTGGCGGCGTGGTGGTTGCGCCGCTCCCGTCCGCGTCTGGCCGGATTGTGTTTCGCCATCGGTTTTGGCGGGTTCTGGTTGATGAGCCTGCCGGTGGTCGTGCAGTGGGGCGCCAAGGCGCTTGAGCGTGAGCCACCGCTGGCCCGGGACGAGTGGGCGACGCTGGCACAGCGGGCCGATGCGATTGTGGTGTTGGGTTCGGGCCGTGAGCGCGGCGATCTGGCCTGGGGCGCGGATCAGCCGACCGGCGTGGGGCTTGAACGTCAGCGCTACGCGGCGCGACTGGCCAAGGCATCGGGTTTGCCGATCCTGACCAGTGGCGGTCTGCATTACGGTACGCCGCCGACGGAGGCGAAATTGATGGCGGACTCGTTGCGTGATGACTTCGGCGTGACTGTGCGTTGGCAGGAAGGTGAGAGCCGTACGACCTGGGAAAACGCTAAGTTCACCGCCGATATGCTGCTGCCGCAGGGGATCAAGCGCGTGGTCGTGGTGACACAGGCCTGGCACATGCCGCGCTCGGTCTGGAGTTTCGAGAAGGCGGGATTTGAAGTAGTGCCGGCACCGGTCGGGTTCCTGGGCACGGACAACGCGAGGCCGCTGGGCGGCTGGATGCCGGAATTCAAGTCGATCTGGCAGAGCGGCCAGTTGTTGAATGAGGCGGTGGGGCAGGTCGGGTATTCACTGTTTTACCGGAGTGAAGCAGTCGCCGATTGATTGAGTGTTGCTAATGGCCTCTTCGCGAGCAAGCCCGCTCCCACATTTGGAATGCATTTCAAATGTGGGAGCGGGCTTGCTCGCGAAGCTTTTAAAGGGTTTTTGACATCCGGCTCGCCATCAGTGCCCAGCCAAACAGCAGCAAGCAGACAATGATCAACGGCCACGAACGCCATCGCAGATACGGCGTCAGATTGTGCATCGGTACCACCTCACCGTACAAAACGCCCTGCTCGAACTGCGGAATCTGTTCGGTGATTTGTCCGAATGGGTTGATCAAACCGGTCACGCCGTTGTTGGTCGCACGGATCATCCAGCGTCCGGCCTCCAGTGCGCGCATCTGTGCCATCTGCAAGTGTTGCAGCGGACCAATCGACGTTCCGAACCAGGTGTCGTTGCTGATCGTCAGCAGCAGATCGCTGCGGGCCGACAGGCTGGCGGCAAACTCCGGATACACCACTTCATAGCAGATGAACGGTGCGATCTGATAACCCTTGGCCTGCAACAGTGGCTGATCGGCCGGGCCGCGAGCAAAATCGGACATCGGCAGATCGAAGAAAGCGATCAGCCCGCGCAGAATGTCCTGCAACGGCACGTATTCGCCGAACGGCACCAGTTTCTGTTTCAGGTAAGTGCCATCGCCTTCGCCGACCACGGTGATGCCATTGAAGAAGCGCTTTTCGTGACGAACCGTTTTGCGAATCGGCACGCCGGTGATCAGCGCCGATTTACGCTCGGCGGCAAAAGTGCCCATCATGTTCAGGTAGCCCTCGGCGGACTCCTTGAGCACCGGCACGGCGGTTTCCGGCCAGATCAGCAGGTCCACCGGTTTGGAACGCAAGCTCAAGTCGCGGTACAGCGCCAATTGTGCGTTGAGCTGTGCCGGGTCCCATTTCATGCTTTGTTCGACGTTGCCCTGGATCGCCGCGACGCTCAACGGCGCGCCCGACGGGCTGGTCCAGGCATGGCCCTTGAGCGCAATACCTGCCACCCACGGCCCAACCAGCAACAGCAGGCCGGCCGCGACAAAACCCTTGCGGCCGGATTTGATCAGGCGTGGGGCGTTGTAGATCAGTGCAGCGGTGAGTGCCAGAACGAACGACACCAGCCACATGCCACCCACCGGTGCGAGTCCGGCCAACGGGCCGTCGAGTTGGCTGTAACCGGAATACAGCCATGGAAAACCGGTGAGGAACCAGCCGCGAAACGCTTCCTGGCCGACCCATAACGCGGCGAACGCCAAGGCGTCGGCCAATGGCGCCTCATTACGGCGAAGCCAGCGCGCCCAAAGCCAGGCGGGCAAAGCAAAGAACCAGGCAATGGCGGCGGTGAACAGCAGCATCAGGAAACCAGCCAGCAACACCGAAGCGCCGCCGAAGTGGTGGATGCTGTAGTAGATCCAACTGGTGCCGGCGCCGAACAGGCCGAAACCGAAGCACCAGCCACGTCCCAATGCCTGGCGGGGGCTCAGCTCGCGCAGCCCGGCATAGAACAGGCCGACCGCCAGCAATGCCAGCGGCCAGATGTTGAACGGTGCCAGCGCTAACGTGGTGATTGCACCGGCCGCCACGGCCAGCAGGTTACCGGGCCAGCCGGGGCGGGTTGTCCAGCGCATTTCAGTCCTTAGAATTAACGTGCGATTGGCGTGAGTCGCAGCAAGTGAATCCGACGGCTGTCGGCGTTCAGGATGCGGAAACGATAGGCGCCGATTTCAGTGATTTCGTTGCGTTTTGGCAAGTGCCCGAACGCGCTCATCACCAGACCGCCGACGGTGTCGAACTCATCGTCGGAGAATTCGCTGTCGAAGAACTCGTTGAAGTTCTCGATCGGTGTCAGGGCTTTGATCAGGAAGTCGCCACTTGGCAGCGGCTTGATGTAGCTGTCTTCTTCGACGTCGTGCTCGTCCTCGATGTCGCCGACGATTTGTTCGAGCACGTCTTCGATGGTCACCAGACCCGCCACACCGCCGTACTCGTCGATGACGATGGCCATGTGGTTGTGGTTGGCGCGGAATTCACGCAGCAGCACGTTCAGGCGTTTGGACTCCGGCACGAAGGTGGCCGGGCGCAGCAGATCCTTGATGTTGAAGCTGTCGCCATTTTCCTTGAGGATCAGCGGCAGCAAGTCCTTGGCCAGCAGCACGCCCATCACGTCGTCATGGCTTTCGCCGATGACCGGATAGCGCGAGTGGGCCGAGTCGACCACGGCCGGGAGGAACTCGCGGGGTGTCTGGGTCGCCTTGATGCTGATCATCTGCGAACGCGGCACCATGATGTCGCGTACTTGCAGGTCAGCCACCTGAATGGCGCCTTCGACGATGGCCAGCGCTTCGCTGTCCAGCAGTTTGTTCTGATGTGCATCGCGCAGCAGCTCTAAAAGCTCCTGGCGGTTCTTCGGCTCGTGGGCAAAAGCCTGGGTCAGTTTACCCAGCCATGACTTCTGCCCGTTGCTCGATCGATCTTCGCTCATAGCGATTACTCTGAATCCTTTGTTGTAACGATAGGGGATGTTTCGGGTTCGTCGTCCGCGTACGGATCGGGGTAGCCCAGTTCAGCAAGCAACTCGCGTTCCAGTGCTTCCATTTCTTCGGCTTCCTCGTCATCTATATGGTCGTAACCGAGCAGATGCAAGCAGCCGTGAATGACCAGATGTGCCCAGTGGGCCTTAAGTTCCTTGCCCTGTTCAGCAGCTTCGCGCTCGACCACCGCCACGCAGATCACCAGATCGCCGAGCAGCGGGATGTCGAGAAACTCGTCGGGCACTTCCGCGGGGAACGACAGGACGTTGGTCGCGTAGTCCTTGTGGCGCCAGGTGTGATTGAGCTCGCGGCCTTCTTCCTCGTCGACCAGGCGAATGGTCATTTCCGAGTCGGCGGTGCGCTGGCGCAGGGCCAGTTCGCACCATTGGCGGAACGCAGCTTCACTCGGGGCGTTCGCGTCGGTCGCGATTTGCAGGTCTAGCTCAAGCATCGCGCGAAGTTTCCTTGGGGGCATCGGCGCGGCTTTCGAAGCGCTCGTAGGCTTCGACGATCCGCTGCACCAATGGGTGGCGCACGACGTCCTTGGGCTGGAAGTGCGTGAAACTGATGCCCGGCACGTCCTTGAGAACTTCGATCACATGGTGCAGCCCGGATTTGGTGCCGCGCGGCAAGTCGACCTGGGTGATGTCACCGGTGATCACTGCTGTGGAGCCAAAGCCGATACGGGTCAGGAACATCTTCATCTGCTCGACGGTGGTGTTCTGGCTTTCGTCAAGAATGATGAAGCTGTTGTTCAGCGTACGGCCGCGCATGTAGGCCAGCGGCGCGACTTCGATCACCTGACGCTCGATCAGCTTGGCCACGTATTCGAAACCGAGCATTTCGTAGAGTGCGTCGTAGAGCGGGCGCAGGTACGGGTCGATTTTCTGGGCCAGATCGCCGGGCAGGAAACCGAGTTTTTCACCCGCTTCGACCGCTGGACGCACCAGCAGGATGCGGCGGATCTGCTCGCGTTCCAGAGCATCGACAGCGCAGGCCACGGCCAGATAGGTCTTGCCGGTACCGGCCGGGCCGATGCCAAAGTTGATGTCGTTGCCGAGGATTTCCTTCACATAGCGCAGTTGATTCAAGCCGCGTGGGCGAATCATGCCTTTTTTGGTGCGCAGGGCGACGGAGGCTTCGGCGGGGGCGTGGTTGTCCAGCTCTACAACGGCCGATTCCTGGAGGAACAGGTGCACCATGTCTGGCGACAACTCAGTACCTTTGGTCTCCCGGTACAGGCGGCGCAGCAGGTTTTCCGCAGAAGTGGTGTGCTTGGGGTCGCCGATCAGCTCGAACTGGTTTCCGCGGTTGCGGATCTCGATGGTCAGGCGCTGTTCGATCAAGCGCAGATGCTCGTCGAATTGCCCGCACAGATTGGCGAAGCGGCGAGCCTCAAAGGGCTCGAGGATAAAACGATGTGGTTCGATGGGTGCGTTCAAGGTCGTATTTAGCCGCCCTGGGGCAATTAAGATGAAATCAAGGATAACGCCAGTGGCGTGGGTGCGAAAGCTCTTAAATATCGCAAGGTCAATCACAGGCCTTGTGGAAGCGGGCTTGCTCGCGAAAGCGGAGTGTCAGCAACGTTGATAGTGGCTGAAGCGACGTCTTCGCGAGCAAACCCGCTCCCACAAGGGACATGTGTTGCTACTGGATCAGCGAGCCGCGCAGCGAGTGCGGTTGCGCCGCGTCGATGTGCACGTCGGCGAACTGACCGATCAGCGTTGGATTGTCGCAGCGGAAGTTGACGATACGATTATTCTCGGTGCGCCCTTGCAACTCGCCCGGGTCTTTTTTCGAATAGTCGGTTACCAGAATCCGCTGGATCGAACCGACCATTTGTCGGCTGATTTCGAAACCTTGCTGATTCAAACGATGTTGCAGCGCGTCCAGGCGTTCTTTCTTCAGCTCTTGCGGGGTGTCATCCGCCAGATCGGCAGCCGGGGTGCCCGGGCGCTGGCTGTAGACGAACGAGTAGGAAAAGTCGAAGCCAACGTCGGCAATCAGCTTCATGGTCTGTTCGAAATCTTTCTCGGTCTCGCCGGGGAAGCCGACGATGAAGTCCGAACTGATGCAGATCCCCGGCACGGCAGCGCGCAGTTTGCGCAGCTTCGATTTGTACTCCAGCGCCGTATGGTTACGCTTCATTGCCGCCAGAATCCGGTCCGAGCCCGACTGCACGGGCAAGTGCAGGTGCTTCACCAGTTCCGGCACATCGGCGTGGGCCTGGATCAGGCTGTCGGAAAACTCCAGTGGATGCGAGGTGGTGTAGCGAATGCGGTCGATGCCGTCGACGGCCGCGACTACGCGGATCAGTTCGGCGAGATCGGCCAGGCGCCCGTCGTGGGTGGTGCCGCGATAGCCGTTGACGTTCTGGCCCAGCAGGGTCACTTCACGCACGCCGTTTTCGGCCAGGTGGATGATCTCGGCGATCACGTCATCGAACGGGCGGCTGACTTCTTCGCCGCGGGTATAAGGCACCACGCAGAACGTGCAGTACTTGCTGCAGCCTTCCATCACCGACACATAAGCGCTCGGGCCATCGATGCGCGGCTCGGGCAAGTGGTCGAATTTTTCGATTTCCGGGAACGAGACGTCCACTTGCGGCAGCTTGCTGCTGCGCGCCGCGTCGATCATTTCCGGCAGGCGGTGCAGGGTCTGTGGGCCGAACACCACGTCGACGTACGGCGCGCGATCGCGGATCGCCGCGCCTTCCTGGCTGGCCACGCAACCGCCGACGGCGATTACCATGTCCGGGTTGGCCAGTTTCAATTCGCGCCAGCGGCCGAGTTGCGAATACACCCGATCCTGGGCGCGCTCGCGGATCGAGCAGGTGTTGAGCAGAATCACGTCGGCGTCTTCCGCGCGAGCGGTGACTTCCAGGGCCTGATGTTCACCCAGCAGATCGACCATGCGCGAGCTGTCGTACTCGTTCATCTGGCAACCGTGGGTTTCGATGTAAAGCTTCTTGGCCATGGATTTTGATCGTCACGTGATTCAAAGAACCGCGCATTATAGGGAACAAGCCCTCAGGTTCCTACCGCTGTGCGTCCGGTGGCTATGCTATAGTTTGCGCCCTCATTTTTATCCCCGATGTTATCCGCCCGCCATGACCAAACGCGAAGCTCCAATCTACAAGGTGATTTTCCTCAATCAGGGCCAGGTATTCGAAATGTACGCCAAGCAGATCTATCAAAGTGATCTGTGGGGTTTCCTGGAAGTGGAAGAGTTCGTCTTTGGCGAGCGCACGCAAGTGGTCGTCGACCCGAGCGAAGAAAAGCTCAAGGCACAGTTTGAAGGCGTTGTGCGCAGCTTTGTGCCGATGCATTCGATCGTGCGCATCGACGAAGTCGAACGCCTCGGCACCCCGAAAATCAGCGAAGCCCGCGGTGCGGTCGGCAATGTAATGCCGTTTCCGATGCCGATGCCTGAGAAGTAAGGCTCAGGACCGAGTCGCCTCATTCGCGAGCAAGTCGAATCGTCGCACCGTCGCTCCCACAATTGATCTTCAGTGTTCAGAAGATCCCATGTGGGAGCGGGCTTGCTCGCGAAGAGGCCAGAAAAATCCGTACAGAATTCAAGGAAGGGGCGAAAACGGCGTACGCCCATCGGCGCTTTGCAGTTCCATCAGGTATTTACGGAAAATTTGCCCGAGCACCTGAGTGGCGGTTTCGAGATCTTCGCGGGACATTTTTTCGGAGACTTCGTCGGCTGTGTCGAGCGCCTCTTCGGCGCCGTTGACCGCGGCCATCTTCAGTACGATGTACGCCTGAATGTTGTTGGCCTGCACGCCTTCACCGTGGAAGAACATGGTGCCGAGCTTGAATTGCGCCTGGGCGTGGCCTTGCAATGAGGCCTTTTCGAAATAGCTCAGGGCTTGATTGAGGTCGCGCGGCGCATTCTTGCCGTCGTAGTAGAACTCGCCCAACTCGTATTGCGCTTGCGCATCCCCTTCATCCGCCGCTTTCTGGCAGGCAGCCAATGCCTGCGTGACGTCTTGCGGCTGAGTATTGAGGGTGCAACGACCCATCGCCGGGATCAACAACGAGTTGCCGCCTGCTTGTGCATGCGCGAGCAGGGGCTGAAGGAGCAACAGGCAGCCCAAGGCAAGGGTGCGGCCGGTGCGGTTCATGGGAATCGACTTACCTCTGAAGGGCACGCGGACCCATCGAGGGATCCAATAAGCGCGCATTATGAAATAAGCGGGGCCAACCTTACAAAGTCTTTACTCGTTTTTCTGCTGCGCGGGGAATATATCGCCCACTTTCAGGAAGATTTTTGGCAGAGGCGTGGAAAAAGCGTGGGGATGTAGGTGAAGGCTGACGCTGGCAATGGCCAACGTCAGCGGTACGGCAATTACTTCAACGCAGCGAAGGCGCGTTCGGCAGCGTCCAGCGTCAGTTTCAACTCGGCTTCGCCATGGGCGATCGACGTGAAGCCGGCTTCGAATGCGCTCGGCGCCAGATACACGCCGCCCTCCAGCATCAGGTGGAAGAAGCGACCGAACAGTGCAGCGTCGCTAGCCATCACGTCTTCAAAGGTGACGATGGCGTCGGCGCCGCTGAAGTACAGGCCGAACATGCCGCCCGCCTGGGTGGTCACGAATGGAATGCCAGCGGCATCGGCGCGTTGTTGCAGACCGTCGAGCAGACGCGTGGTGTAGTCGGTCAGCTCGGCGTGGAAACCCGGACGGCTGATCAGGCGCAGGGTGGTCAAGCCAGCGGCCATGGCCAGAGGATTGCCCGACAAGGTGCCGGCCTGATACACCGGGCCCAGTGGCGCGATGCGCTCCATGATTTCACGTTTGCCACCGAAGCAGCCGACCGGCATGCCGCCGCCAATGATCTTGCCGAACGTGGTCAGGTCGGGATTGACGCCGTAGTACGCCTGAGCACCGCCGAGGGCGACGCGGAAACCGGTCATCACTTCGTCGAAAATCAGCACCACGCCATGTTTGTCGCACAGCGAGCGCAAGCCTTCGAGGAACCCCGGTGCTGGCGGCACGCAGTTCATGTTGCCGGCCACGGGCTCGACGATGATGCAGGCCACTTCCTGGCCGACTTCAGCGAGCATCTTTTCAACGGCGTCAATGTCGTTGAAGGGCAGGGTCAGGGTGTGTTTGGCGAACGCCGCCGGCACACCGGCCGAACTTGGCACGCCTTGGGTCAGTGCGCCGGAACCGGCCTTGACCAGCAGGCTGTCGGAGTGACCGTGGTAGCAGCCTTCGAACTTGATGATGCTGTCACGACCGGTGTAACCGCGAGCCAGGCGGATGGCGCTCATGGTCGCTTCGGTGCCGGAGCTGACCATGCGCACCATGTCCATCGACGGCACCAGCGAGCAGACCAGGTCGGCCATCTCGGTTTCCATCGCGGTTGGCGCACCGTAGGACAGGCCGTGTTGCAGTTGATTGCGCACGGCGTCGAGCACGTCTGGATGGCTGTGGCCAAGGATCATCGGGCCCCACGAACCGACGTAATCGACATAACGCTTGTCGTCTTCGTCGGTAACGTAGGCGCCTTCGGCGTGCTTGAAGAACAGCGGTGTGCCGCCCACGCTCTTGAACGCACGAACTGGCGAGTTGACGCCACCGGGAATGTGTTTCTGGGCGTTGGCAAACAGGGTTTCGGAACGAGACATGATCGGGCTCTCAATCTTCAGGATTTGAACAGTTCGTTGAGCGCGCGAGCGCGGCGGGTCACTTCGGCGGTGCTTTCAGCGCCGAACAGGCCGTGGACGACGGCCAGCAGGTCGACACCATGGGCCACCAGCGGCGCGGCGTTGTCGAGGGTGATGCCGCCGATCGCGCAGATCGGCAAATGCAGTTGGCGACGGGCGTCATCGAGCAGATCGAGGCTGCAAGTCGGTGCGCCGGGTTTGGTGTTGGAGTTGAAGAAGCGGCCGAAGGCGACGTAGCTCGCGCCTTCTTTGGCGGCTTGTTCGGCCAGTTCGATCTGCGCGTGGCAGGTCGAGCCGATGATCGCTTTCGAGCCGAGCAGGGCGCGGGTCGGCGACAGTGGGCCGTCGGTCTGGCCCAAGTGCACGCCAACGTTGAGGCGCGCAGCCAGTTCGGCGTCATCGTTGATGATCAACTGCGTTTTGTAGCGCTCGCACAGATCACGCAGCGCTTCGGCCTCACGCAGACGGCGGGCCTCATCGT
Source organism: Pseudomonas sp. RA_105y_Pfl2_P56 (assembly GCF_963970845.1). Lineage (NCBI taxonomy): Bacteria > Pseudomonadati > Pseudomonadota > Gammaproteobacteria > Pseudomonadales > Pseudomonadaceae > Pseudomonas > Pseudomonas sp. RA_105y_Pfl2_P56. Next base: position 185,235 of record NZ_CAXAPL010000003.1, on the reverse strand, counting down.
TGCTCTTGTCGCGGTATTGCAGCAGGGTGACGCCGCCTTCCAGCGCCGCCTCCACGTAAGACAGAAACTTCCCGGCCAGCAATTGGCTGTCGGTAATGGCATACAGGCCACGTAGTTTCATCAGGCAGACCTCACGACGTTACGAGCAGAAATCCAGCGGCAGACGACGCGGCACGAACTGGCCTTTGCCCAGTTGTTCGGCGTCGCGCAGGGTGCGCCAGGTGTAATCCAGTGCACTGCGCACAGCGCTGGCGAGGTTTTCGCCCTGAGCCAGGCGACCGGCCAGAGCGCTGGCGAGGGTGCAACCGGAACCGTGATAGCTACCCGGCAGACGCTGGCAATAAAAGGTTTCACGCAGGCCGTCGCGGCTGTACAGGCGATTGTGGATTTCAGTTTCGTCGCCGTGGCCGCCGGTGATCAGCAGGTTTTTGACGAACGGCAAGAGTTTTTCAGCGCACTCGTCGGCAGTGCCTTCGGGCAGTTCAGCGAGGATTCGGGCTTCGGGAAGGTTGGGGGTGGCAATGATCGACAGTGGCAGCAGACGTTCGCGCATCGCATAGCCGACCTCGTCCTTGCCCAGACGTCCGCCGCCGCCGGCGCGCAGCACCGGGTCGCAGACCACTGGCAAGTGCGGATGCGCTGAAAGCAGTTCGACGACGGTGTCGACCATTTCCAGCGAACCGAGCATGCCCAGTTTGACCGCAGCGACGTCGGAGTCGTTGAGCACGGCATTGGCCTGGGCCAACACCCACTCGCGGTCGAGGACGCGGAAGTCAGTGACGTTGACGGTGTCTTGCACGGTCAGGGCGGTGACGGCCGGAGCCGCATGGCAACCCTGCGCGAGCAGGGCTTCGATATCTGCCTGCAAGCCGGCGCCACCACTGGGGTCGTGGCCGGAGAGACAGAGGACAACGGGGCGTGAGCTGTAGATATTCATGGTGCGCGAGCTTACCACCAAACCTGATTTTCCGGTTCAGTGCCGTTGTGTCCTGTCGATAGCCCGGGCATAGAACCCCGACCGTATTGTCACAACTTGACCGACTCAACAGCTCTAGCTCGCTGCTTTGCTCTGAAACGCCCGTTCTAGAGCCTTTGTAGGAAAAATTTCGATGGTGCTCAATGGCCATCAACGGCTATGCTAGGCTGGATCCAAACCAATAACAGGTAATACCGGTTTTACGTCTACTCAAAGGGAATGGGGGGGCTTCCTGACACAACCGGACGAGCCACGCTGGGGCTTCAATGCGCTATTTGCTGATGTTGCTGTTCTGCTTGCCCCTCATGGCGAGCGCCGTCGAATTCGACGAGTTTACCCAGAGCCTCCCTCTGGGCCGGTCACTGCAAGTGTTCGAAGATCCGGGCGGTCAGGCGAGCATTGCCGATGTCCGCGCGCAGGCTGCTGCCGGCCATTTCAAACCCAACGACAAAGCCACGCTCAACGCCGGGTACTCGCGTTCGGCGTTCTGGCTGAAAATCGACCTGCATTACCGTCCTAATAATCCGACCGCACAACGCACCTGGTTGCTGGAACTGGCTTATCCGCCACTCGACCATCTCGACCTGTATCTGCCCGATGCCAAGGGCGACTACCGCCTGGTGCGTCAGACCGGCGATGCGCTGCCGTTTGCCAGCCGCGAGATTCGTCAGAACAGTTATCTGTTTGACCTCGCCTTCAAACCCGATCAGCAACAAACCGTGTTCCTGCGCCTGGCCAGTGAAGGCTCGATCCAGGCACCCGTGACATTATGGTCGAGCACCGCGTACCTTGAAGACCAGCCAGTGCGCCTGTATGTGCTGGGCGTCATTTATGGTGTGTTGCTGGGGATGCTGGTCTACAACCTGTTCATCTACCTCAGTGTGCGCGACACCAGTTACCTCTATTACATCTTCTACATTGCCTCGTTCGGTCTTTATCAACTGTCGGTGAACGGCGCCGCCGTCGAGTATTTCTGGCCGAACAATCCGTGGTGGGCCAACGCTTCCACCCCCTTCTTTATCGGTTGCGCCGGCCTGTTCGGCAGCCAGTTCGCCCGCAGCTTCTTGCAGACCAAAAACCACAGTCGTTGGCTTGATCGCCTGCTGATCGCCCTGATCGCGTTCGGTGCATTGGTGGTCGGGTTGTCGCTGATGACCAGTTACGCCCTGGCCCTGCGGCTGGCGACGACCCTGGCGTTGACCTTTACCGTGGTGATTTTCGCGGCGGGGATTCTCGCCTGGTGGCGCGGCTTGCGCGTGGCGCGGTACTTCATCATTGCCTGGTCGGCGTTCCTGCTGGGCGGCGTCATCAATACGCTGATGGTGCTGGGCTTGCTGCCGAACGTATTCCTGACCATGTACGCCAGCCAGATCGGCTCAGCCATCGAAGTGGCGCTGTTGTCGCTGGCACTGGCGGATCGCATCAACGCCATGCGCGAGCAGCAGGCGCAAACGCTGTACGACGCCGGTCAGAAACTTGAAGTGCTCAACCAGCAACTGGCCCACAGCAACAAGCTCAAGGATGAATTCCTCGCGACCCTGACCCATGAACTGCGCACGCCGATGAACGGTGTGATCGGCTCGCTGGAACTGATGCAGACCGTCGACCTTGACCCCGAGCTTGAGCAATACCAGCAGACCGCTGCCGGTTCTGCCCGGGACATGATGCGCATGGTCAATGGCATCCTTACCCTCACCGAATTGCAGGCCGGCAAGCTCAAGGCCACCCCTGGCAGTTTCAGCCTGCGCGGTGTGGTTGAAGCATTGCGTGTGCAGTTCGACGGTAATGCCGCGAGCAAGTCGCTGGACTTCAAGGTCGATGTTCTGCCGACTCTGCCGGACCGCCTGCACGGTGACAGCGCGAAACTCGCCCAATGCCTGGAATGCCTGCTGGACAACGCCCTCAAGTTCACCCGCGTTGGCGGGCTGGCGCTGCGCGTGACCGGCAAGCCGTCGACGGACAATCGTCTGGCGTTGTCGTTTGCGGTGATCGACACCGGCATCGGCTTCACCGATCTGGGCGAGGCGACGCTGTATCAGCGTTTCTTCCAGCTCGACGGTTCGATGACCCGCGAATATGGAGGATTGGGCGTGGGTCTGGCGATCTGTCGGCAATTGGTCGAATTGCTCGGCGGCACGCTCACCCACCGTTCTGAACCCGGAAGTGGCAGTCGCTTCCAGTTGGATGTCGAGTTCGAGTTGCCGGTGGTCGAGCCTGCCCTTGCCCCCACGCCTTTGCGCGATTGCATCCGCGCACCGCAGGACTGCACGGTGATGTTGGTGGATGACAACAGCGTCAATCAACTGGTGATGCGCGGCATGTTGCTCAAACTCGGTTTTCGCGTGCGTACCGCCGACAACGTTGCAGTGGCGCTGGACTTGTTGCAGCGTGAAAGCTTCGACGCGGTGCTGATCGATTGCCAACTGCCCAGCCACGAAGGTGTTTCGCTATGCTGCCAGATTCACGCTTTGCCGGGCTGTGCCCATCTGCCGGTATTCATGTTGGCGTTGAGCGCTGATCGAGAGCCTTGTGCCACGGACGCGTCGATTGATTACCTCAACAAACCGGTGAAATTCGAAGATCTGCAGTCGGCGCTGGAGCGACGGGTATTGTGCTGCTGACAGGGTAAAAGCGCCGCCAGTTCGGCGGCTATGACACTTTGTTCGACGATGGGCCGGTGCTTAACTGGTGTCTCTGGCTGATCCCAAGGAGCCCCGTCATGAACCTGCATCAGTTCGCCGAAACCCACGAAGTCACCAATCAGCCACCGTCGCTGGACGGCACCAACCTCTACCGCATCGACCTGCCATTGCAGGAGTGGTCGCGGCGGTTCGGTGCCGGTTGGGCCGAGTCGCGGATCGATGCCTACGGTGAACTGGCCGGCGGCCCGTTGATGGAAGCCGGGTTCCTCGCCAATCAGAACAAACCGGTGTTCGCCAGCCATGACCGCTACGGTCATCGCATCGATCTGGTGGAATTCCATCCCGCTTATCACGAACTGATGCGTACCGCGATCGAGCATGGCCTGACTTCGTCGCCGTGGACTCATCCACAGGACGGTGCCCATGTCGCCCGCGCCTCGATGAGTTATCTGCACAGCCAGGCCGAGGCCGGCAGCGGGTGCCCGTTGACCATGACCTTCGCCAGTGTGCCGGCCCTGCGCTTGCAACCCAACCTGGCCGAGCAATGGCTGCCGAAAGTCCTTGCCACCCAATACGATCCGCGCAATGTCGGCATGGCGCACAAGGCCGGTGTCACCCTCGGCATGGCCATGACTGAAAAACAGGGCGGCACCGATGTGCGGGCCAACACCACCAAGGCTTATCCGGTCGGCGGCAGTGGGCCGGGGCAGGCGTATGAACTGGTCGGGCACAAGTGGTTCTGCTCGGCGCCGATGTGCGATGCGTTTCTCACGCTGGCGCAGACCGACAAGGGCTTGAGCTGTTTCCTGCTGCCACGCCATCGCCCGGACGACACGCGCAATCAGTTCTATATCCAGCGCCTGAAAAACAAACTCGGCAATCAGTCCAATGCCTCCAGCGAAGTGGAATTTCGCGGCGCGTTGGCGTGGATGGTCGGCGAAGAAGGGCGTGGTGTGCCGACCATCATCGAAATGGTGGCGATGACGCGCTTTGATTGCATGGTCGGCTCCAGCGCCTTGATGCGTCAGGCGCTGACCCAAGCCAGCCATCACTGCGCGCACCGTAAGGTCGGCGGCAAACTGCTCAGCGAGCAACCGTTGATGCTGAACGTGCTGGCCGATCTGGCCCTTGAAAGTGAAGCCGCACTGGCCTTGAGCCTGCGCATGGGCCAGGCGTTGGATCATCTGGACGATCGTCACGAAGCGCAATTCGCCCGGCTGGTGACGGCGGTGGGCAAATACTGGATCTGCAAACGTGCCCCGGCAATGATCAACGAGGCGGCTGAATGCATGGGCGGCGCGGGGTATGTCGAAGACAGCATCCTGCCGCGCCTGTACCGCGAGGCACCGGTCAACTCGACGTGGGAAGGCTCGGGCAACGTGCAGTGCCTCGATGTGCTGCGCGCCTTGTCGAAAGAGCCGGGCGTGCTGGATGTGTTGTTCCATGAATTGGGTGACGGCCATGGCGACAAACGCCTGGCCGCGCATATTCAGCAGTTGCAGGCGCAGTTCAAGGACACCGGGGATATTCAGTACCGGGCGCGGCAGTTGACCGAGGACATTGCGCTGGGGCTTCAGGCCAAGCTGTTGCTGGAGGCGGGGAATGCGGCGGTGAGCGATGCGTTTATTGCCAGTCGGTTGGGTGGCAATGGCAGGGTCTACGGCGCGCTACCGCGGGGCCTTGATGTCGAAGCCATTGTCGCCCGCTCGACCCCGCAAGGTTTCTGAGACACTACAAATCCCACAGGGGATCTTCTTTGTTTGAAAGATTGAGGTACAGCCACAACGCCACTGTTCCCGTCGCGCCACGATGCAGGCAAGATGAAGCTCTGCAAGTCAGAACACAGGAAGCTGATCGTGACCGAAGCGTTTATTGTTGTTCAAACCGCTGAACAAGCCGTGGATCGTCTGGCCCAGCTGCATGAGCGGGCCACTACTGCGCTGAATTCGGCGCTCAAGCGTTACCTCAAGGATCGCGTCGAGCCCGACGCCGAGCAGCGTGCTCTTTTTCGTTATCCCGAACTGCGTCTGACCTACCACTGCCATGGCGAAGTCCCGCAGACCACCCGCGCTTACGCCAAAGTACAGCTGCCGGGCACCTACAGCGTGACCGTCACCCACCCGGCGGCGTTTCGCAAATACCTGCTCGAACAACTGACGCCGTTGATGCACGATTTCACCGTGACCGTGGAAGTCGGCGTCAGTCAGCAAAATATTCCGTATCCGTACGTGGTCGAACAGGGCGATGAACTCGCCGGTTCCGGCGTGACGGCGGCAGTGCTGGCGCGGGTGTTCCCCAGCACCGACCTGTCGGCCGCCACCGATGGCATCGCCGACGGTCTCTACGATTGGGAAAACACCGACCCCCTGCCGCTGGCGTTGTTCGATGCGGCGCGCGTCGACTTTTCGCTGCGTCGTTTGGTGCACTACACCGGCAGCGACTGGCGCCATGTGCAGCCGTGGATTCTGCTGACCAACTATCACCGCTACGTCGACCAGTTCATCGTCCATGGTCTGGAACAACTGCGCAGCGATCCGCGTTTCGTGCGCATGGTGCTGCCGGGCAACGTGATCATCGACAAGAGCATGGATCACGGCGAAGCGTCGGCGATTGCCGCGGGTGTGGTCTGGCACCGTTATCAGATGCCGGCCTATCACCTGATCGCCAGTGATGGTCATGGTGTGACGCTGGTGAATATCGGCGTCGGTCCGTCCAATGCCAAGAACATCACTGACCACTTGGCCGTGTTGCGTCCGCATTGCTGGCTGATGATCGGTCACTGCGGAGGGCTGCGTCAGTCGCAAACCATCGGCGACTACGTGTTGGCCCACGCTTACATGCGTCGCGACGGGATTCTCGACCGGGTGGTGCCGCCGAACATTCCGATCCCGGCGCTGGCCGAAGTACAGCTCGCGCTTCAGCAAGCGGCAGCCAATATCACCGGTGAGAAAGGTGAAGAGCTGAAAAAGCGCCTGCGCACCGGCACCGTGCTGACTTACGACGACCGTAACTGGGAGTTGCGCTGGGCGCAGGAGCGTCCGTTGATCAATCTGTCCCGCGCCGTGGCGGTGGACATGGAAAGCGGCACCATCGCAGCGCAGGGTTATCGCCTGCGGGTGCCGTACGGCACGTTGTTGTGCGTGTCGGACAAACCGCTGCACAGCGAGATCAAACTGCCGGGCTCGGCCAATGCGTTCTACGAGCGTGCGGTCAGCCAGCACTTGAAAATCGGCATCGAAGCGGTGGATCTGCTGCGCACCGAACTCAACTCGCTGCACTCGCGCAAACTGCGCAGCTTCGACGAACCGCCGTTCCGTTAACGGTTTGTCGTGGTCATTTGGCGGTCAGGGCACTAGCATTAGCAGCCCTGACCGTTAGATGTTCTTTTCGCCATGTCCCGTCCCCCGCGTCCACCTTCCCGCCGCCCTGGCGCGAAGCCTCAGTCTTCCTCCCCGCGCCGTATTGCCAAGGCGCCGCCGGCCGAGCCGAAGCTGATCCTGTTCAACAAACCCTTCGATGTGCTGACGCAGTTCAGCGATGAAGGAGGGCGGGCGACACTCAAGGATTTCATCGATGTGCCTGGCATCTATCCGGCCGGGCGCCTGGATCGTGACAGCGAAGGCTTGCTGCTGCTGACCAATGACGGCCAGTTGCAGGCGCGGATCGCCGACCCCAAGCACAAACTGGCCAAGACCTATTGGGTGCAAGTCGAGGGTGAGCCAAGTGCTGAGCAATTGCAGCGCCTGCGCGATGGGGTCGAACTCAACGACGGCCCGACCTTGCCTGCCGAGGCGCGGCAACTGGACGAACCCGCGTTGTGGCCACGCAACCCGCCCGTACGCTTTCGCAAAAGCGTGCCCACGAGTTGGCTGGAGTTGGTGATTCGTGAAGGGCGCAACCGTCAGGTTCGGCGCATGACCGCGGCGGTAGGACTGCCGACGTTGCGACTGGTGCGGGTCAGAATTGGCGACTGGACGATCGAGGGGCTCGATCAAGGCCAGTGGAAGGAAGTGCCGGCGCGGTTATAGAGCGCCGGATTCGATCAGGCCAATTACTACGCTCTTGATGACGAACGCGGCCACGCCCAGGCCGAGCACGAAGAACAGAATGAACGAGCCGAAACGTCCGGCCTTGGACTTCTTCGCCAGATCCCAGACGATGAAACCCATGAAAATGATCAGGATGCTGACGAGGCCCGTCATCATCCATTCTTCGAGTAATGCTGGATCCATCGGTCATCTCCGGCGTGGGCACGGCTGAAAGGGCTTGGCGATTATACGCCGAGGGTGGCTGAAGCCGCATTGACCTGCGTCGGTGTGCCGCAGTCGTTGATGACCTGTTCCGGCCTCTTCGCGAGCAAGCCCGCTCTCACAGGGGAATGCACTCCAGAATGTGGGCGCGGGCTTGCTCGCGAAGGCGATCTCAACTACGCAAATGAGTCAGCGGCAGTTCAGTGCTATTGAGCACCTGGTTCAGCACAAAGCTGGAGCGCACACTGGTCACCCCTTCAATCCGCGTCAGGTGCCCCAGCAGCAGTTTCTGATAGTGATCCATGTCCGGCACCACCACCTTCAACTGATAGTCGGCATCCACGCCCGTCACCAGACTGCACTCCAGCACCTGCGGCAATGTGCGAATCGCCGCTTCGAAGTTCTCGAAACGCTCCGGCGTGTGCCGGTCCATGCCGATCAGTACATACGCGGTCAGACTCAGGCCGAGCATCTTGCGATCCAGCAGGGCGACCTGACGTGAGATATAGCCGTCGTCTTCCAGTTGTTTGACCCGGCGCGAGCAGGGCGACGGTGACAAACCGATACGTTCGGCCAGTTCCTGGTTGGAGATGCGGGCGTCGCGCTGCAATTCCGCCAAAATGCTCAGGTCGTAACGGTCGAGTTTGCTCATGAATCAGGCCTTTGTCATAACTATTGCGGTGGATTATCTATCCAGGGTTAAAAATTGCGCAAGTGATGTTTATTTGAGCAATATTCGCAATCCTCTGTCGCCGGCTCAGGCCTATTCTTATCACCAGAATCACTGCTCGGTAACACAGTCCACAGCGGCCCGCCTATCAGGCCCGCCGCGGCCGCCACCCCCACCGGGGTTGTGCCGGCCCCCGAGCTGCACACTGTCCAGAAGACGGCGTGAGGTGAGCCGACGTCAAAAGCGTCGAGCCAGGACGAAGTTCTCTAGAAGGGAGGCCGACGGGTCTCCCTTTTTTCTTGCCTGCGATTTTTTGCCTTCGCCCACACGCGACTCAATAAATAAGTTTCGTGACTGATAACCTGTTGCAGAACCCGGTGTGTACATTCCCGGTCTTAGTTACACGCCCTGAACCCGCAGTGAGGAATAGCATGAAGTCGCGCATCTGGCGTCTGGCCGGTGTTGGTTTGCTGTGTGTGAGTGTCAGTGCGCAAGTGCTGGCCGATGACCCGGAAAGCCGCGCCCCCAATGGTGGTGGCCGCGGGCCGGATCATCAGGGCAATAATCGGGGGCATGGCGGCAACAATCAGCCGCGTGCGCAGAACAACGAGATCATTCGTGGCGACAACAGTCGCCAGTTCGAACACAACGGCCAGCCGCACGACGAGGGTCAGTGGCAGACACACAATCGTGCGCAAAATCAGCCGAATCCGGTTCATCAGCCTTCACCACCGCCAGGCAACAGTCTGCCGATCCAGCCACGTCCCGACACCGTGCGCCAGACTCAGGAGCCGCGCCAGGGCTACTACCGCGACGAGCGTCCGCAAAACGGCTACAACAACCCGCATTGGCAGAACGGCAACCGGCCCAACGACAATCGCTGGCCGGGGCGTCCGCAAGGGCATGGCAATGGTTGGGGCCCAGGCCCGCAGTACCGGCCGGGGCATGTGATCGACCGCTTCCCGGATCGCGACTATCGCGTGCCGTATCGAGGCCAGGATTACTTTTATTCCGGCGGCTACTGGTATCGCCCGCAGGGCCCACGCTACATCGTCGTGCAACCGCCGCGCGGGATCCGCATCCAGTATTTGCCGGATTACGCCCGTGAAGTATGGATCGGCGGCGCGCTGCTGTTCCTCGCCGCCGGTTCTTACTACGCCTATCAGGAAGCGACGCAGGATTACGTGGTGGTCGAGCCGCCGGTTCAGCCGCCGCAGCCACAATCGCAAGGTTATGACGTCGAGGCGTATCCGGCCAACGGTCAGTCGCCGGAACAGGTCCAGCAGGATGGCTATCAGTGCTATCAGTACGCGGTGCAGCAAAGCGGTTTCGATCCGCGCACCGCGACTTATCAACCGGCGCCCGAGGTGGTGCAGGCTTACCGTCAGGCGCAGGGCAACTGCCTGAGCAGTCGCGGTTACCAGGTGTCTTACTGAATCCGGGTTTGCACCCGTTCAGTCTTGACCACCTCCTGCGGGTCGGCGTGCACCAGCACTTCGGCCCTTGGGTAGGCTTTGTGAATCGCATCCGCCGCTTGATCGCTGATGCTGTGAGCGACTGACAGGGTCAATTCCCCCGGCAATTCCAGGTGCAACTGCACGAACCAGTGGTGGCCGGAAATCCGCGTGCGCAAGTCATGCGCGCCCAACACCCCCGGCACGCTGCAGGCCAGGTCGAGCATGTGCTGGCTGACATCTGTCGGCAGTTCTTCGTCCATCAACACCGAAAAACTTTCCCGTCCGATCTGGATCGCGCTCCACAAGATGTAAGCCGCAATCCCGAGGCCAAACCACGCGTCGAGTTGAGAGAATCCCAAACCGGCCAGCACCAGCGCGAGCAGGATGCTGCCGTTGAGCAACAGATCGGAGCGGTAATGCAACGAGTCGGCGCGCACGGCGTTGGAGCCGGTCTGCTTGATCACTCGATGCTGCAACATCAGCAAGGCGACCGTCAGCACCAGGGAGAAAATGATCACGCCAATGCTGATCCACGGCGCCCCAAGCGGTTCCGGCTGCTTGATTCGCTCATAGGCCTGGAAGGCAATCAACACCGCACTGCCACCGATGAACAATGCCTGCGCCATGCCGGCCAGTGATTCGGCCTTGCCGTGGCCGTAACGGTGGTCGTCATCCGCCGGGCGTAATGCGTAATGCACCGCCAGCAAATTAATCAACGAAGCAATGCCATCGAGTGCCGAGTCGGTGAGGCCAGCGAGCATGCTCACCGAGCCGCTCAGCCACCAGGCGATGGCTTTGGCGATGATCAGCGTACAAGCCACTGCTACCGAGGCGCGGGTTGCCAGGCGCAGCAGGCGGGCGTGTTCGGGGCTGGATGTCATGGTGCAGTTATTCCTTATGCGGCAGGTTGCAGGCCAAACATCGCCAGTTGTTGCGTGCTGCCTCTGTGCTGGATCAGGCGTGGGTCATCCAGAGCCTTGTTTATTTCAACGGCAGCACTGCCCAGCTCGCTTTGGAGAATAGCCTGCAGCTTGTGGTTATCGACCTGACCGTCCGGGCCGATGGCTTGCTTGAGCTTGGCCGGGTCGATCTGCGCGGTGTGGCCCGGTTCGAAATAGATCGCCCCGGTGGCGAAGTCGACGGCAAACGCGATCAGCCCGGGAATGACGTAGAACAGCAGGCCCACGGCGTCGAGCACGGCAATCGCCGGATCGATCTTGCCGTCGATCTGGCCGCGACGATCGGGGTAGAAAATCGAACCGCACGCGGTGATTTGAGTGAGCAGGGTGGCGACCAGTACACCGCCGATCAGGCGAAAAGGTAAACGCATGGGATATCTCCTGAGTCATTTGTAAACGAAGCGTCGTCGAGTGAAGTTAAGACCCTGACAAACGCCCGGCAGTTCGCCGTTATACTCGCGCCTCTGTTTGGGAGCCAGCATGATTTCTTTGCCGATCGACGAAGTTTTACCCGCATTGCGTGACGCGTTGGCGACACGCCACGACGCGGTGCTCGAAGCGCCGCCCGGCGCCGGTAAAACCACCCGCGTGCCGTTGGCCTTGCTCAACGAAGCGTGGCTGAGCGGGCAAACCATTCTGATGCTTGAGCCGCGCCGCTTGGCCGCGCGCGCCGCTGCTGAGCGATTGGCCAGCGAACTGGGCGAGAAGGTCGGTGAAACCGTCGGTTATCGCATCCGCCTCGACAGCAAGGTCGGCCCCAACACACGCATTGAAGTGGTCACTGAAGGCATTCTCACTCGCCGCTTGCAGGACGACCCGGCGCTGGAAGGCGTGGGTCTGCTGATTTTCGATGAATTCCACGAGCGCAGCCTCGACGCCGATCTGGCGCTGGCCCTGAGTTTGAACGGTCGTGAGCTGTTTCGAGCTGAACAGCCGCTGAAAATTTTGCTGATGTCGGCCACGCTGGAAGGCGAGCGTCTGGCCGGGTTGCTCGACGACGCACCGATCCTGCGCAGTGAAGGGCGCATGTATCCAGTGACGATGCGCTGGGGGCGGCCGTTTCAGCCCGGCGAATACATCGATCAGCGCGTGACGCAGACCGTGCTCGAAGCCCTTAACGATGAAACCGGCAGCCTGTTGGTGTTCCTCCCGGGGCAGGCGGAAATTCGCCGTGTGCATCAGCAATTGAGCGATGCCATTGGCGAGCGCCAAGACGTCTTGCTCTGCCCGCTGCACGGCGAACTTGACCTCAATGCCCAACGCGCCGCCATCGATCCGGCGCCGGCCGGGCAGCGCAAAGTGGTGCTGGCGACCAACATCGCCGAGACCAGTCTGACCATCAACGGCGTGCGCGTGGTGATCGACGCCGGGTTGGCGCGGGTGCCGCGTTTCGATCCGGGCAGCGGCATGACGCGGCTCGACACTCAGCGCATCTCCAAGGCCAGCGCCACGCAGCGTGCGGGTCGGGCGGGACGCTTGGAGTCGGGTGTTTGTTATCGGTTGTGGTCGCAGGATCAGCACGAACAACTGGCGGCTTACGGCAGCGCGGAAATTCTCTCAGCGGATCTGGCCAGCCTGGCGCTGCAACTGGGGCGCTGGGGCGTTACGCCGGGCGAACTGGTCTGGCTCGACGTGCCACCGGCGGCGGCTTATGCACAGGCGCAGGATCTGCTGCAGCGACTCGGCGCTTTGGAAGGGCAGGCTCTGACTTCGCACGGTCAGGCCATGGCCGAGTTGCCGGCGCATCCGCGTATCGGCCATTTGTTGCTGCGCGGGCAAGCGTTGGGCTTGGCAAACATGGCCTGCGATGTCGCCGCGTTGCTTGGCGAGCGCGATATCTTGCGCGATGCCGGGGCGGATCTGCACAGCCGCCTGGTGCTGCTGTCCGGCGAAGAACGTGCGGCTCGTGGCGCGCAGGGCGGTGTGCAACGTGCACGGCAACTGGCGCGGCAATATCGTGGTTACCTGCGGGGCAAGGCGAGCGAGCCGGTCAGCGACCCTGATCACCCACGCTGGCTCGGCGCACTGCTGGCCTTGGCCTACCCGGACCGCGTCGCCCAACAACGACGTGCCGGTGGCGCCGAATACCGCTTGGCCAACGGTCGCGCCGCGCTGTTCGCCGAAGCGGACAGCTTGATGAAAGAGCCGTGGATTGTCATTGCCGACCTCGGCAGCCGTCAGGGCCAGCGCGAGGAACGGATTTATCTGGCAGCGGATTTCGATCCGGCGCTGTTCGACTCAGTGCTCGCCGAACAAGTGCGCAACGTCGATCAACTCGACTGGGACGAGCGCGAAGGCGTGCTGCGCGCCGAGCGTCAGCGCAAGGTCGGCGAGTTGATCCTCAGCCGCGAACCGCTAACCGGTCTCGATGAAGCCGCCCGCAGTCAGGCGCTGGTCAATCTGGTGCGACGCAAGGGGCTGGAACTGCTGCCGTGGACACCGGAGCTGCGCCAGTGGCAGGCACGTGTTGCGTTGTTACGGCAACTTGATCTGAACACTCAGGACGAAAGCCAATGGCCGGATGTCAGCGACGCGACGCTGTTGAAAACTCTTGAAGACTGGCTGATGCCGTATCTGGGCAAGGTCTCGCGGCTCAGTCATTTTGCCAACCTCGATCTGTCCAACATCGTCCGCAATCTACTGCCATGGCCGCTGCCGCAACGACTCGATGAGCAGGCGCCGCATCACATCAGCGTGCCTTCAGGGTCATCGATTCGTCTGGATTACAGCGAGCATCCGCCAATTCTGGCGGTGCGTTTGCAGGAGCTGTTCGGCTTGGCCGAGACGCCAAGGATTGCCGGCGGGCGGCAGGTGGTCAAGTTGCACCTGCTGTCCCCGGCACGACGACCGGTGCAGGTGACGCAGGATCTGGCCAACTTCTGGCGCAGCACGTATGCCGAGGTCAAGAAGGATTTGAAAGGTCGGTATCCCAAGCATTATTGGCCAGATGATCCGTTGGTGGCTGAAGCCACGGCACGGGCGAAGCCCCGGGGGACCTGATCCGGGGCTGTGCCAATGCAAGGCGCCGATTCAGGCGCCCACGGCGGCGGTGCGTGAATGTCCGCGGGCAAAACGCGTTGCCGAGGTCTGCAACAGCAGCGCGACGCTCAATGTCACCAGCAGGAATGGCAGCAGCCAGGCGTTGTTGATCATGGCCAATTGCAGGCTGAGGATCAGCAGCAGCACAGGCGTCGCCAGGGCATTCGCCCGACTGACATACAAACCCACCGCCGCCTCGCTGTAGCGGCAAGCAATGGCGACACGGATATGCACCCGTGCACCGCCAAAAGCCATGCCGAGGATCAACAGGCTCAGTGACTTGAGCAGCAAATTGTCCGGCATCAGCAACCACATCAATGTGGAAATCAGCGCCAGTGCAATCAGGCCAGTCAGATAGGCCATCAGGTTGCGCCCGGTATTGGCGATGATCACCAGTACCCCGATCAGCGCCATGCCGAGGCCGAAAACAGCATCGAGCACGCCCAGTTCAAACAATGCCCAGCCGTGGCTCGCCACATACACCGGCAGCATGAAGTTGAAGGCGCCGAGGATCGGCCAGATCAATACCATCGGCACAAACAGCGTCAGCGGCAGCTTGGCGGGGGCAGCGACCTCGGCAGTTGTCTGCACCACCGTCGGCAGACTGTCGCGGGTGAAGCAAATCGCCGCGACGATAAAGAAGCCGGCGCTGAGCACTATCGAGAAGCCCATGCCGGGCAGAATCGGCATCAGACCTGCCGCCAGCAACGGCCCGATCATCAGCGCGGCCTGACTGGTGGCGGTGGTTGCACCGCTGATCCGCCGCACTTTGGTTTCGTCCATGCCCCGTTGAATCTGGGTGAACCACATGTCCAGGCTGGCTTCCAGCGACATCACCATCAGCCAGGCAAACAAATTGGTGATCAGCAGACCGAGGGTGAAGTATCGGGACACGCCCGATATCAGGGCGATACCGGCCAGCCCCAGCACAAACCAACTGCTCATCTGCCGACCGTTCATTCGCAGTGAAAGGCGTTTGATCATCGCCGGCGTAATAAACGCCGGAATGAATGAGCAGAAAATCGCCAACGCCAGAGGCAGATATCCGCCTTCGTCCTGATTGAGGATGGTCCATGTCAGCGAGACCATCAGCGCACCCGAAAACAACCGATAAACCGTCGAGCAGAACAGGAACATGGCCAGCTCCTTTGCAACGTTTGGCGTGGTGGCGTTTTTTTCATTCATTTAATCGATCCTTGCCCTTGGGCACGCGGCGATTTTTCAGTTGGAAGGCGGACACCAGCGACCGCACCAGCGTTGAGCCAGTGCGGGTGACCGATGTCGATTCGGGCGGGTGTCAGACCAGCGTACGCATCACTTTGAGGGTTTTTTCGATGTCTTCCGGCGTGTTGATGATCCCGGCGGAGAAGCGCACCGTTGAATGCCGATAAGGCGTGGCGCTGGCAATGATCTTCTGCTCTTTGAGCCTGGCGACGATCTCTTTCGGGGCACGGTCTTTGACATCACAGCAGACAAACCCGGCAGAGAACTTTGCAGACTGCGGCGTGTGTAAGTACACGTTGGGCAGCTTCGCCAAACCTTCCTTCAGCTGGCCATTGAGTTCCGCGACGCGGTCGGCAATGCGCTTGCGTCCGATTTGCTGGATGAACTTGAACGCCTCGATCATGGCCCACTGGTTTTCGAACGCGAGGAACCCGCCGGGACTGACCCAGGCTGCCTGGGTCTCGCCCTGTGGATCGCGCTGCTGGCGCCAGGCATTGGCGGGTTCGGCAGCCATGATGGTGGGAATCGTCGGCGTGATCTGTGCCCACTGACCTTCACGGGCCCAGACCAGACCGGTACCGTGCGGGCCAAGGATCCATTTGTGCGTGCCGGCGCTGAAAAAGTCGCAGCCCAGGCTCGCGACTTGAGCCTCGGAACAACCGAAGCCGTGCACACCGTCGATCACGTAAATGATTCTGTCTGCTTCGGAGCGATCGCGGTTGACCCGCGCCACCAGTGCACCGATTTCCTGAGCCGGCAACCGTACGCCGGTGCCCGAATGCACCCAGGTCATGGAAAGAATGCGGGTTGCCGGTTTGATGGCTTTTTCAATGCGCGCGACGATGGCGTCGACGCTGACATCGTCCGGCCCCTCGTACAGGTCGATCCGACGAATGCTCCCGCCCCACTTGACTACCGCCAGACGCATCGCTTCGTCGTGGGTGTACCACTCGTGGTTGGTCGTCAGGATTTCCTGGTGGGGTGCCAGTTTCAGACCGTTGTAGATCATCGACAGGCCCTGCGTGGTGCTGGTTGTCAGCGCGATGTCCTCGGCGCGTCCGCCGGTATAGTCGGCTGCCGCCGCACAGACCTTGCGCCAGACCATGTCTTCCGGCTTGGCGAACATGTTGTCTTCAAGGTAGGTGTACGGATTTTCGTCGAACGCCTGCCGGTGGCGCGCCATCGCGTCGCGCACCGGTTTGGGATTGGAGGCAAGAAAGAAGTTGGAAATGTGCACGAACTCTGGCGACAGCTTGAACTGCGCCCGCACGGATGCCCAATCATTGGGGTTCAGTGCTGTTACCACGTCATCCTGCAAAGGCTGATTACCCGCCTTTGCGCCCGCCACGCCTGCCATCATGCTGCCTCCAACCAGGGTCGCGCCAACAGCGGCCCCCACGAATTCACGTCTTCCCAGACTCATACCTACTCCCTGTCGATTCATATTGAAGTGCGCGCAGGACGCGCAAACATAGCATTGAAAATACGTTGCCCATAGAGGCCGACGGCCAGCCCAACTACGATCAGCGCCACCGCCAAAACTTTGCTCGCTGGCACGCTTTCGTGAAAGATCAACACCGAACCGAGCATGCCGAAAATCGGCACCAGCAACGACAGTGGCGCGACCGTCGAAACCGGATAAGTCTTGAGCAGCGAGTTCCAGATCCAGTAGGCGAACAGCGTGTTCGGGTAGACCTGAAACAGGATCGACAGCACGGCGGTGGTGTCTACCTGATTGACGAACGTGGTGTAACCGGTGCTGCCGTTCACCGCGTAGTCGAGTGCAAATAACGGGATCGGTGCAAAGGCGCTGGACCAGACCAGAAAGCCAAAGACTTCCTTGGTACTGGCCTTCTTGTTGATGATATTGGCGATGCTCCATGAGACCGCGCCCACCAGCACCAACAGCACACCGGGCAGACTGACCGAGCCATCACTGATCATGATGATGCACAACAATCCACCGAGTGCGATCAGCATGCCCAGAACCTGAAAACGCGTCAGCGCTTCCTTGAATACCCAGCCGCCCAGCAGGATCGTGAAAAACGCGCTGAATTGCAGCACCAGCGAAGCGATGCCTGCCGAGAGCCCGGCTTTGATGCCCAGGTTTACGATGCCCCATAAACCGATGCCGAACACCAGCCCGTAACCGATGATGTAGCGCCACGGCACATTCGGTTTGCGGATGAAAAAGATTGCCGGTAATGCACAGAGACTGAAGCGGATGCCCGCCAGAATAAACGGGTCTACGGTGGCCAATCCCAGTTTGATGACCGAGAAGTTGACACCCCAGATTGCCGTGATCAGTACAGCCAATACTACGTGCAGTGGTTTCATTGCTGAGTCGCCTTCTTGAGGGTGGGCTGTGTCACGCGACGGAGGTCAGGTTTTCGGCCAGACGTACCCGGGAAAACAGGTTGTGCATCCAGGCCTTGGTCTGTTGCGGTTCTGTGGTTTTGACGATGCCGGCCAAGGGCGCCTCGAACGCCGAGTAGGTCACGTGACCGGGTAGCACCGCGCCGGGTTGCAACTCATTCCACTGCACGATGAAGGGGCACGCGCGCAATTCGTCCGCGCCGTCGAGGCCTTGATAGACGCGTTCGCGGTGAGTGTGTCCCGGGAATACAAACCAGCCGAAACCGAGGTTCGGCTGCTGCTCGGTGAGCGCAGCGATGTCTATTTCGCCTTCTACATGGATGCGCAGCTCCAGTGACGGCATGTGGATGCCGGTGGCCAGCTCGTAAGTCGCGACCACATCAGCGCCACCGACCCGGTTGCCGACTTCAAGGAACACCGGCTCGTCACCTTCCATGATGGCTTCCAGGTGGAACGCGCCATTGCGGATCTGCACGGCTTCCAGAGCGGCACTGACCCATGCCTGCATTGGCGCTGTGGTCTCCAGGTGCCACGACCCCAGTGGCTGGCCGCGCTCCATGTAATCCAGGCAAGTGCCGACGTATTGGCTGGAGAGCATGGTGAGGATGCGGCCGTTCTGCACCAGACCGTCGAAGTGGCGGATGGGGCCGCTGATAAATTCTTCGACCTGAAACTCATCGATGCCCAAGGACAGATCGCTGAACTTGCGACTGATTTCGTCAAAGGCGCGGGCAGGCTGCTGATGAATGCTGACGTCCATGCTCGATGCACCACTGTGTGGCTTGAGCACGGTTGCGCCGTGCCACGGCACCTGGCCGTGAAGTTCCAGATAACGATCAAGTGCCATGAAACGTGGTACGCGCAGGTGTCGCGCTGCGACGGCGGCCTTCATGTCCAGCTTGTTGCGCGCCAGATTTACCGCCGCCAGCGAAGCGCCTTCTACGTTTAGCGCTTCGCGAAGCCGTGCAGCGTCGAGCAATTCGTACTCGGACATCGAGATGATCCGGTCAAAGTGCTGTGGACGCTGCGCCAGCCAGTGTTGCGCTTCATCGTAGGCGCTGGCCACTCCCGGGCGAATCACACGCTGGCAGCGCAGATTGGCCGGCAGCGTATCGATAGCCGCTTGTTTGCCGAGGTAGGTGACATCATGCAGGTCATGATCGATGCCACGGTGGTACTCGATACGCGGGTAGGGCACTCGGTGAAGAATGAGAATTTTCATGCGCACGGTCTCGAAGCGAAAAAGATAGGGATCAGGACGCAACCTGGAACAGCAACTCGGACGACAGGTTGCGCTCGAGCACCAGCAGCCACTGCTCGCGCAGGACCCGCACCAGATCGCGGATATCGACCGACGGGTCATATAGCGCGACGCAGGCCTGGGCCACGAAGTCGCTGTTGTCGCGCGGGATCGCATGGATCAGCCGTGCTTCGCCTGCAATCCACGCGCTTTCGAGGAGGGCAATGTCTTGCGTGGCCAGCGCCAGTTCCTGTGCCGCCAAGGCCAGCGTGTCGTGGATCAGAGTCTGTATGTCGCCCAGCTCCGCCACGTCGATAATCACATCGTGCGGCACCCCGAACATCACCGTCGCGGCGCTGCAAGTGGCGGCTGGCATTGCTTCCGGTACTGGCCCGGCGAAGACCGAGTCAACCCACGCGGCGTACAGGTCAATCCCGTGTACGGCGTGTGCCAGTGTCCAGATCTTCATGCCGCCGGGACGCCGATTCGGCTCGATCACCGCCGTCTGGTAGCCGCTGTCGCTGAGTTTGATCTCGTTGTGGAATGGCCCGATACGTTGGCCGACCAAGCGGTTTACCTGCTCACCGGCACGGTGAATGGCCCGTCGTTCCTGCTCACTGAGGCGCGCCGGCAGAATTTGCGCCACCTCAACCGGGTAGCGCCCGCTGGCGCTGACTTTCTCGGTGACAAACCAGAGTTTCCCCAGGCCGTCATAGGAGTACTCGCGGGTGAAGGTGATGAACCCTTCGGCCAGCACTCCGCCGTCCAGATAAGGCGCCACTTCTGCAAACGCCTGCTCGCAGTCGCCACCGGGTGCTACCACTACCACACCGCGATTGTTGCCCTCGCAAGCCGGTTTGATCACGAACCCGCCTTCCTGGCGCACGGCAAAATTGTGCACATCGTTCAGGCAGTCAATCCGCACGAAGTCCGGCAACGTGACCCCCAACTGATTCAGGTGCGGGCGGATGCGATCTTCGGCAATGCGGTACGCCAGCTTGTCAAAGGCCCCGAGGGCCAGAACGGCGTCGTCCACCGGCAGTCCGAGGCGCTCCAGCAGCGCCGCACCGCTGGCTACCGCGTTATCGGAAAAGACCATGCCTGCGCTGATCCGGGCCGCGTCATCGCCCAACTGATCCAGTGCCTGGTTGACGAAGTCGGGGTGCAGAGGATCGGCATCGATCACTCGATCGCTGATGTTCTGGTCATGGTCCTGAGGATTGGCCCTGACCAGCCAGGTCTGCGCGCCCCATTGCTGGCGCGCATAGTTACGCAGGTGCAGCACGTCGCTGATCCGGCTCAGGTTGTAATCCACAATTAGCAATACAGGCACTCGCAACGGCATGTTTCTTCATCCTCATCCGTGGGGTTGGTCATCGGCAGCGGTTATGTTCAGGTGATTGTTCACCATTTTTTTTATTGGCTTGGGGCCTGATAGCGGATATCCAGTGCGGTGGCGCTGATGCTGACCAGGCGTTCAAGCTCGGCTGTCCGGTTGGCACGGTCGAACGTCCACAACAATTGCCCGAGGAACACTTCGCGGGCATGTGCGGGAATCACATCGCCGGCTTTCAACAGGATGTGCTGCACGACCGGGTCGAGCGGCAGCTCGTTGAGCGTCACTGAACTCAGCGTTCCCGGCTTGGCGAAATACACCCGAAAGAACGTCGCGACGGACTGTTCGCTGGTGCCATCTGGATGCCATTCAAGCTGAGACAGACGCTGGACGAGGTCCTCGCGTGGCCGGGCTTCGTCCTGACTGGCGAGCAGCAGGTCGAGCCACAGCGAAAGCATGCTGTGCCCGTGGGTGACGGCCTCGACACTGTGGGAAATCAGGCTGCCGCCGACGCGCGGGTTGATTTCGATCAGGTCCCAGTGTTTCTCGGTGAAGCGCGCTTCAACGTGGTAGCAGCCCCACTTGAGCGCCATGCAACCCAGTACGTTTTTCAGCCATTGCAGACCCGCAGCGATCTGCGCCTGGTCGAGGCTGACCGGCGGTGTGGTGCAGCTGTCTTCAAGCACCGTGGCGGCGGTCTCGGTGACTTCGTATTTCTCATGGATGGCCACCACATACGCCTGACCATCGACCAGCAGCGTCTCGAAACTGAATTCGTTGCCGGCGATGTAATCCTCCGCCATGAACGTCAGTCCGTCGTTGAACGCCGAGGCATACACCGTGTCTTCGGCCGAGGCCAGACGCAGTTCCTCAAGGGCATTCCACGTAGTGTCTTTACGCATGGGAAAGGCCGCGTAGGAGGCGATCCCATGAATCGGTTTGATGAAATAGCGCTGATCCTGCGCCTTGAGCTGTTCCAGCACGGGCTCGGTCAGGGCGTAGGCATTAGCCTGCGACAAGCCTGCTTCGGCCAGTCGGTTGCGTACATTGAGCTTGTTGCGCAGCGCCAGTGCCTGGTCTGCGTCAATGTCATAAGTGCCAAGCGAAGCGTTGGCCGATGCCATCAGGTGGCGATAGCCTTCCCACACACTGATACAGCAGGTGACCTGCTCGCCCGACTTGCGCAGAGTCTCAAGAGTAATCTGCACATCCTCCAGCCTCAACTGGTGGGAATCGGTGGTGTAGAGCCGGTCCGCCCAGGCATGAATCTGCTCCAGGCGGGCCGGTACATGTTCTGGAAGCGGCAATGAAGACAGCACGAAACACCGGAGCTGCCGTCGATGAAGTTCCTGCTTCAGGTCTTCCAGGAAAGAAAAGCCGCAGTGGCTCAGGATCAGAACACCGGGTCGATTTGAATTCATTGCCTGCTCCATGGCTTAAGCTGCCTTGTCTTGCGGCTTGGCCAGGGTGTTGATGTACAGCTCGCTGAAGTACATCGCGAGGATCTTCTGGTGCTCCTCGAGGTAGCGTTTCAGTGCAGCGATGTCCTGCTCACCCTTGATCAGGAAACGCAGTGCCGCCCAGACTTCGCCCGGGTGGTCATCATTGATGTCGGTATGCGAGTGAGAAACCTGACCCACGATCTTGGTCTCGCCAACCGACGACTTGAGGGCTTCGAGTTTGCGCGGCTCGAGCTTCACGTTGACGTACTCGACCAGGTAGGAATAAGCGAGCACGCCGAGTGGGCCTTCATGGTCGAGCAGGTACGAGAAGAAACCGGCCAGCAGTTTGGTCGACAGGTACGGTTCGGTGGCGAGGAATTCCTCACGGCTGACGCCGACGCGCTTCAGGTCATCGATGAACAGTTCGTCATGGAGCATTTCTTCCTGTTCGTAGTGCGCCCAGATTTGCGCAGCTGCCGGGCTGACCTTAGCCACTTCCACCAGTGCCTTGGATTCGGCAACTCGCAGCAGACGGATACGCCATGCAGTTTCGATCAGGTGGCGCTTGTAGTACTCACTGTTAACGTCCTTGCCTTCCAGGTGAGCGGCCTGAGGTACGGTGGCGTACCATTGCTCTACTTGCTCGTCGATGATCTTGTCGATTTCTGCGCGCAGATTGACCGAGCCGGCGGCGTTGAGGAAAGGGGTGGTATCACCATAGCCAACATTCTTTACACGGTTAAGCATGAATAAGTCCTTTTTAGTTTGTTTTGAAACGCTTTAATTACAACGGCAGCTCACTTGCAACGCTTAGCCAATAATTTCAATGGCCACTTCTCCTCTTAACAGGCATTGACAGGCCAGCCGGTATTCTTCACCGCTGTAACCCAATACCTCGATAAAAGCTTCTTCATCGTCATCGCGAGGGTTCAACGCCTCGATACCTGATGTAACCCTGATCAGGCAGGCACCACACGCCCCTACACGACAGCCCAGGGGGATGACGTTCTTGCCTCCGGCTTCGTACTCGATATCCGTGAACGGGGCATTGGTCGGTAACACAAACTCAAGTTGATGCGATGCAACAGTTAGTGTGTGCAGTGCCATACATGCCTCATGTCATTATTTAAATTCGTGTGGCAGGCACACAGTTTCACGCCAAAGCCATATGGCCATGGAAGGAAGTTTCGGGGAGTCAGGAAGTTATCGGGACGTCAGCTCCAGATATAACCAGTACAACAGCGCTATTGCACTGAAGGCAGCACCCAACAGGCAAACAGCGACCCAGCCAAAGTGGGCATAAGTGTAAGTAGCCGCAATAGCGCCCACACCGCTGCCCACGGAGTAGAAACACATATACGCGCCCACCAGTCGGCTTTGTGCGTCAGGGCGCGCGGCAAAGATCAGGCTTTGGTTGGTCACGTGCACCGCTTGCACGGCAAAGTCCAGCAGTACCACGCCTACGACCATGGCCAGCAATGAGCTTTCAACAAACGCGGTGGGCAGCCAGGACAGGGTCAGCAGCGCCAGCGCAATGCCGGTCGTGCGATTGCCCAAGCCTTGGTCGGCCAGTCGCCCGGCCCGTGCTGCGGCCAGCGCGCCGGCTACCCCGGCCAGACCGAACAAGCCGATCTGGGTGTGCGACAGCGACAGTGGTGGTGCGCTTAGCGGCAGTACCATTGCCGTCCACAGTACGCTGAATGAGGCGAAGATCAGCAGGGCAAAGGTGCCCCTGACGCGCAGCGTCGGTTCGGTGAGATACAACTGGAAGACTGAGCGCAGCAACTGCAGGTAACTGCCTTTTGCGGGCGGCGTGGTCGACGCTGGCATGGTGCGGTACAGCACCAGAGCCATGCCGATCATCAAGGCTGCCGAAACGAAGTAGACTCCGCGCCATCCGGCCAGATCGGCCACCGCACCAGACACGAAGCGCGCAAGCAGAATGCCCAGCACCACGCCACTGGTCACCGTACCGATGGCCTCGCCGCGCTGCTCGGGGCTGGCCAGTGTCGCAGCGTAGGCAACCACCACTTGCACCACCACGGCCATCAGACCGACCAACACCATTGCGCCAAGCAACATGCCCCAATTCTGCGCCAGCCCTACCGCACACAAAGCTACGGCTGACAGCAGCATCTGTGTCAGGATCAGCCGCTTGCGATTGAGCAGATCGCCCAACGGGACGATGAACAACAGGCCCACTGCATAACCGGCCTGAGTCGCCGTGACCACGATGCCGATGGTGCCAGGCGATACCGACAGGCTGGCACCCATCGACTCGAGCAGCGGTTGTGCGAAGTAGACGTTAGCCACCGCCATGGCGCAGGTGATAGCGAAGAGAAATGTCTGGTAACGACTTAATCCGCTGGTGGCTGCACGTCCCAGAGGGGCTTGAGCGGTGCCGCCGCCGGCAGATTTTTCGGCTTCGACGTCCATTTTCGAAGGCTTTTGAAGGTTCAGCGTCATCATTCCATCCTTGGGAATAACTGGTTTCGAATAAAAACCGATGCGTTGATTTTTATCAAAACTGGTTTTAATCTACAACCAGTTTTACAAAATATTTTCTACTGACGTTAGAACTGTTCTAACGCGCTCTTTCTTTCAAAACTGGAGATTCATGGCCAGACAGATGCTACTGGCACAAAGCGAATGCCCCGTGGCCCGCACGCTAGAGGCTATCGGCGATCGTTGGGTGTTGATGATCATCCGTGACGCCTTCGATGATGTGCGTCGCTTCAGCGAGTTCCAGAAACGTCTGGGCCTGGCGAAAAACATCCTCACGGTGAAACTCAAGAAGTTGGTTGAACTGGGCGTTTTCGAGGTACAGCCGGCATCCGATGGCACCGCTTACAAGGAATACGTGCTGACCGAGATGGGGCGATCGGTGTTTCCGATCGTGATCAGCATGCGCCAGTGGGGCGAGCGCTTCCTGTTCAGCAAGGGTGAGAGTTACTCAGTGTTGCTGGACAACGAACAGTCGGAGCCCGTCGAGACCATTGCGGTGCGTTCCAAAGCGGGCAAGGTGTTGGGTCCGGCGGATTGCCACCGGCGCGTGGTCAAGCGTCGCAGTTGACTGCCGCCATGGCGTGGGTTTTTCAGTCGCCGGCCTTGGCGGTCAGCAACTTGCGTCCCCCCCGCCGGATAGCTGCCTGGCACTGAACCGCAACATGCGCATAACTTTTGGAAGCAGGCTTGCTCCCACAAGTTATGCGTTACGGGCTGCCAGCGGTGCAATTTACTGAAGCGAGAAGACTGTTTTGACCCAACCCGGCAGCGTGTACTTTTCATAGATCCGCACAGGGACGTCCACATACGGATCGGTGATGAAACGCTCCGGAATGACCGGGCAAGCCTCATCAATGACCAAAATGTTCGCCGGATTGTAGAAGTCATAGGCAACAACGCTTTGGGTGGTCGTGATGACTTTTTTTCGCGAGGCCATGGCTTCGAAAAAACGGAAGCTCAAACCGGCCTGGCCGGGTTTGGAAATGTCCAGAATGATCCTCGAGCGTTTGACCAGTTCCCCCACGGATTCCAGCGACATCCTCCGCTCGAAGAAAGTGATGCCGGGATGGGCGCCCGGGATCGGTTTGCTCTGAACCAGAAACTTGTAATCGTTAACGCCGAGCCGATCAAATTCCCGCGCCAGGCATTCGAGCGCCGGCACCCGATCTTTTCCTGCCATCACTACAATTGCTGAGTATTCGACGGGTTCACCGTCCGCGACGTAGTCTTCGTAAATGAAGTTGTAGAGCTTTTTCAGACCGTGACTCGCGGCATTCTCCGGGTCGAATGAAAACACTTCGTCGTAATCGGCCAGCGACTGAAACTGTCTTAGAGGTAGGCGATCTTGCGGTCGGAAGCCTTTAGTCCGACTGCCAACTGGTTCGGGTCGATTTGCGCGGGGTTGATGATCAGGGCCACGTCAAACCGACCGAATGTACGAATGGCCTGTTTGATCTCCCGCAGCCGGGCCCAGTGTTTGAGTGAGCGGCGGAAGATCTTCGGGGCTCGATCAAACCTGTTGGACATCGACGACGTATCGATGAAGCACACGTCGTTATCGACCATCAAATGCTCAGCCAATTTGCGCGCATAGCCGCCGATGTCCTTGCATACCAGTAAGATTTTCATGCGTATTCCGTGTTGTAAATTCGGGGGCCGCTTTGTGTGTGGCGACGGGTTCTGCGTTTTCTACGGCGCAGCCGGCAGCAGGAACCGCGCAATCACCGGTAAATGATCGGAAATGCGCAGCGTGTCGTCCTGACGCACCTTCGCTTCCACCCGTTTGATCTTCGGGCTGTAGAACAGATAGTCGACCGTGCGATCCGGGCCGTTGAGGCCGGGGTCGTTGGGGTAGTGGGTCAGCCACTGTGCGCGGTCGATGCCGCTGGCTTCGCTGTTGGTCGGGATCATCGGGTACTTGTCCCACAGCAGATGCAGCTCGCTGTCGGCGGAGTAGGGCGTGCGCTGCTCGGCGGGCAAACGACGATATTGGCCCAGCGGCAACAGGTTGAAGTCGCCACCGATCAGCCACGGCAGGCCCTGACTTTCATACTTGTCGAGCACCTTGGCCACGGCCGTCACTTGCGCATGCAACGTGTCGTCCGGTCGGTGGGCGCGTTCCAGATGGGTATTGAATACGGTCAGTTGCCCGCCATCGCTGAGCGGCAGTTTGGTCGCGAGCAGGGCGTCTTTGGGCTGGAACTGGCGGCTGATGAAATTGCTTGGGGCCACCGGTAATTGCAGGCGTTCGGCATGTTCGATGCGATAGCGGCTCAGCGTCGCCAGTTGCCGGCCAACGCTGCCATAGATATGGGGCTCAGGGACAAAATCGGCTTTCCAGTCAAAAGCGCTGGCGCTGCACGGGTACAGATCGGCGACCCGCTCCTGCAACAACTTGAGTTGATCCTGATAGTCGCTGGCCTTGGCGCCGTCATCGAGTTCCTGCAACAGCACCAGATCGGGTTGTTCGTCGCGGATTACCCGCGCCACTTCATCGAGGCTGAAGGCCATGTCCTCCAGCGTCGGCGCTTCATCGTTACCCTGGGCCAGGTCATTCCAGAACACATAACGCTTGCCGGCCAGATACTGCACGTTCCAGGTCATGACTTTCAGCGCTTGCCCGGGCACCAGCATGGGCGGTGTGCCGGTGCAACTGACCGGCAGGATTTCGCGGGCGTCGGGGCGCCAGGTCAGGCCGAAAATCAGCGCGCCGATCAAGATGACGGCGAGCAGAGCGAGCAACAGGGTGTAGCGCAGTAGACGGGTCATGGCTCGGCTTATAGCGTTACAGATAGTGGCCTCGAGCATACCTGACGGCGGTCTCGAAGCCCAATTGCGGAGCGGTCAGACCGCGCCGTCACGTTTTTCCGGGAGTTGGCTGATCAACATGAACAGGCGGAACAGCACCACGCTGGTGAACAGTTGCAGGAAGCTGTGGCCGCTGTCGATCAGCACCGACACTATCGGGGTCTGCGGCTCGGGGTATACCGCCAGCGTCGCCCCCTTGAGCAACCACAAAGGCGTCATCACACACAGAATGCACAGCAGAATTCGCCAGAAATGCCCGCGGCTCAGCCGCAGGCTTTCCTTCATGGCGTGCAATGGATTAAGGCCGCGCAGCACCAACAGGTATTCGCCGAACGCCAGCATCACCATCAAAATCAGGCCCGGCAGGAAATACAGCGAAAGGCCCAGCAGAATCAGCAACGTGTTGAGCGCGGTGAGCAGGGCGAAACGCGGCCACAACCGCGCAGACATCGCCAGCAGATCAAGGGTGCGCGGGGCTTCTCCACGGGTGCGTGCGTCGAGAAACAGGATTAATGCGGCGGTGTACAACGGATAGACCAGCAAGCCGACGATCACACTGACGGATGAGAAACTGTCCGGGTCGCTGGCGTGATCCACCACTTGTTGCAGCAGCGCTTCGACGATCACCAGCGGCAGGCACAACTGCACGATGCTGGCCAAATGGCGTTTGAAAAAGAACAGAGAGTCGCGCAGCACTTCGAAGGCATTCATCAGTCGGTATCGCAGGTCGAAAACAGTGGCTCACTTTAACCGATGATGCGCCAGCCCACACAAACGTAAACATTCGGTAAAGGTCATTGAAAGGTTTTGTCGCAGCCTCCATTACGGACGAGCACCTTGTCCAAAAGTGGGCGAGGGCCATGTTATCCCCGGCAATCTACGAGGTCGCCATGAACAGCGAAGAGCAAACCCTGATCGATGGACTGTTTTCCCGGCTGCAACAGGCCGAAACGGAGGCAGCCCCGCGCGACGCCCAGGCCGAGACGCGGATCAAGGAACACCTGACGCGCCAGCCGGCGGCAGGTTATTTCATGACCCAGGCGATTCTGGTTCAAGAGGCGGCGCTCAAAAGCCTGGATGAGCAGAACAAGCAACTGACCCGGCAAGTCCAGCAGTTGCAGGCCGAACTGCAAGCGGCCAAAGCGCAGAGTGCAGCGCCGGCGCCGAGCAGTGGCGGCGGTTTCCTGTCGAGCATCTTTGGTGGCAGCCCGCGTCCGGCACCGACCCCGAGTGCTGCTCCGGCGTCCACGGGTGGCTGGCGCGAGCCTGCACCACAGCAGAACGTTGGTGCTCCACCTGCGCAACAGGGTTTTGCTGCGCCACCGCCCAATTATGCGCAACAAGCCGCACCGGCGGCCGGCAGCAGCTTTCTCGGCGGCGCCTTGAAAACCGCGGCCGGTGTAGCCGGTGGTGTGATGCTGGCGCAGGGAATCAGCAGCCTGTTCCACCACAATCAGCAGCCGCAAGAGATTGTTGAGGTGATCAAGGAAGAGCCGGCTCAAGTCGCCGACCAGAGCAACAACGGCTGGGGTGACGATCAGCGCATGGCCGGTAACGATTCCTACGGCAATGATCAGGGCGGATTTAACGACACCGACTACAGCGATGACAGTTCATCGTTCTTCGATGACGACGATTCCTTCGTCTGATTCACCATTCGTCCGGAGCCTGTGAGGGCTCCGGGGCGATTATTCGCGGAACGTTCCTGTTGGCTGGCATACTGAGCGCCTTTTTCGGGCCCAGCGCCTGATCCCGCTTCGTGCGCTTGCGCGCCCACAGGAACTCCGGTGAAAAAAATCGCAGTGTTCGCCGATGTGCAGAACCTCTACTACACCGTGCGTCAGGCTTATGGTTGCCACTTCAACTATGCGGCGCTGTGGGCGGACATCAGCAAGGATGGGCAGATCGTCGAGGCCTATGCCTACGCGATCGACCGTGGCGACAGCAAACAGCAGCAGTTCCAGCAGATCCTGCGCAACCTCGGCTTCACCGTGAAGCTCAAGCCCTACATCCAGCGCAGCGACGGCTCGGCCAAGGGCGACTGGGACGTGGGCATCACCCTCGACATCATGGACGCCGCCGACCACGTCGACGAAATCGTCCTGGCTTCCGGCGACGGTGACTTTGACATGCTGCTCGAACGCATCATCAGCAAGCACGGTGTACAGGCAGTCGCCTACGGCGTGCCCGGCCTGACCGCCAACTCGCTGATCCGCGCCGCCAGCCGTTATGTGCCGATCGAAGGCGCACTGCTGTTGAAAAACTGAGCGTTGCTCAAGAATTGATTTGAACGGAGTTGAACCCGGTTTGGAACGCATTGCAGTCATCGACTTTGAAACCACCGGCCTGTCGCCGAACAGCAGCTGTCGCGCCACGGAAATCGCCGTGGTCATGCTGGAAAACGGCCGTATCGTCGAGCGTTACCAGAGCCTGATGAACGCTGGCGTGCGCGTTCCTGCGTTTATCGAACAACTGACCGGCATCAGCAACGCCATGCTGCGCAGCGCACCCTCGGCGGAAAAGGTCATGGAAGAGGTCAACGAGTTCGTCGGCTGCACGCCGCTGGTGGCGCACAACGCCTCGTTCGACCAGAAGTTCTGGGACTTCGAACTGGGGCGAATCAAACGCACCCGATTGCAGAACTTCGCCTGTTCGCTGCTGCTGGCCCGGCGGTTGATGCCGGCGGCACCGAATCACAAACTCGGTACGCTCACCACTTTCGCCCGCCTGCCACACACCGGCCAGGCGCACAGGGCGATGGCGGATGCGGAGATGGCGGCGAATTTGCTGGCGCATCTGGCGGATGAGTTGCGGCAGAAGCATGGGGTGCGGGAGTTGAGCCATGATTTGTTGTGCAAATTGCAGAAAGTCCCCGCTGCGAAGGTTGGCGAAACCTTGAGTCGATATCGCTGACAGCCGACGGGATCGACCGGTTCAAGGATTATCTTGCGGTATTGAATTGTGGCGCGGACTCTGGAACGCAGAACAGTTTGTGGATCTGATAGCCGTAGTCGAACCGGCGCGAGGTTTCGTCGCGTAGGGACGTGACGACAGACTGCGGAAACACTTGGGCGTCACAGATCAGATTGATGCTGTCCATCGTATAAAAAAATGGTTTGTAGATTTGCAGTTCCCTGGCGATCGCCAGGAAATGCTCCCAGTCGATATCCACCTCCCCGGCCAGTTTAGCGATATCAAACAGGGGGGGGAGTTTGGTGGAAAGTTTCAACGCCACATCCAGGTAATACAGCAACGAGCTGTGCCACAGGGCATCGGCCGGTGTCAGGCAATGGAGATGGCTGTGCGCTATCTTCGAATGGCTGAAAAAGCGCTGACTGGGCATGCCGGCTACTAGGGAGTGGTGGAAGTTGATGGCCACGATGATCTTCGAATCATGCGGGGTAACGAACGTCGGATGGATATAGGCGTTGGTATTCAGTGTTCTGTGATCCAGAAGCGCCTGCCCGGGCGTAAACGGAAAGGCCTTTGCGACTTTAGCGATTTGCACGGTATCTCGGACGTAAGCCGTGGCGCGCTCGGACTCTGTCAGAGGGATCAACTGCCCGGTAAGCGTATCCATTTTACTTTCTTCATAGCCGAACTTTGCCAGGGCTGACTGCCAGGCTGGCCAGTCCTTTTTATTGATGTAGACGTCGATGTCGCCGCGTCGGCCCATGACATGGCCTTGATGGATGCCCAGAGTGTAATAGGCCCCCTTGGCCAAGAGCAGCGGCAGTCCTTCGTCGCCAGAGATGGTAGAGAGTAATTCAGTCGCCTGTTTCTGGTGGGTCCAGATGAGGTTCGCCAGCGCCGAAGAACTGGTGGGATTGCCCGTCATCAAGGCGTGCACGCCTTCTATGCGGGTGCGTTGAAAATAACTCTCGTCATGTTCAGCACAGGAATGTCTGAGGGGGGCACCTTGAACATAGGCGCGCAACAATTCCATTCCTGCCATATCGGCCTGTTGAACCATGGACTTACTCCCCTGTTGAACAAGTAATGTAGGTGACAAACACATGGGCAATGATTTGCGGTGATCCGCTTTCCCGGGAAACTGTCCAGCGCCAGACCTGAGCCAATCCACAGGCGTTGGTTTCTGTTACGCGAATGTTGTTGTAGTGATTACGGCTGCCCAGCCATTGCTCCAATATCTCGTGGGGGGCGGCCAGCCCTCTGGCGACACATTCACGAATGTGTTTTGCCTCGGGCAAAACTCGCAAAACCCTCTCGGCCGGGCTCGAGCCGTGCTCACCACGATGGGTCATCTCCAGTTGGTGGGCCATATAAAGGGTGTGGCGCAGAGCTTCTTGATCGAGTGCCGGAATCCGTTGCTGAGTCGATAGCCCGGATGCTGCCCGGTATTCATTGATCAAGTCGAAGAGGGCACTGGATCTGCAGGCGTCCGCCAGTGGCTCGACAGGCAATCCCAGTCCGATGACACTTACCTGAGACGATTTTTTTGCAGCCATTGCCATGCACTCAAGCTGGTAGGTGTCCAGCAGATGAATGTCATCGATCACGAATACTGTGTGCCGGTTTTGTACGTATTCTGCGGTATTCAAAAGTTGCTTGTGCATCTTGGCAAACGGCGTGTGGTGTGCCGCGAAACAGACCAGGTCGAAATGCGGATGCAAGGTAGCCCATTGCCGCGCTGCATGGATTGCCTGGGTCTTTCCGGTCATGGGGGCCGACCGGATCAGCAGGTTGGCTCTGAGGTTGTGTTCAAGGTGCCGTATCAGCATCGAATCCAGGCTACTGTCCATAAGCACTTTCCGATCTCCTCGCGTACATCAGCCTGATCGAGCCGACCAATGTCAAAAACATGATCAAGCCCGACACCAGGGGAATATGGCTTTTGTCGGGCACAAGTCCGCTGACAACAAACGGCCCGGCCGCTTGGGCAATCATGCTCAGGCTCAAGTAAGTTGAAAAAACAGGGCCACGAGCGCTGCGAGGAATGGACGTCAGGAACGATGCATAAAGGTTATTGGTTACGAAGGCAAACAGAAGGGAGTTGAGCGAAATCGATACCACAATGACGGCGATGCTTGAGCTCTGCATCATGACAAAGGTCATCAGAAGGAGGGCGATTGCAGCGACATTGAGCTGATTGAGATAAGGCTTGTAGCGTGCGTTGATCTTTGGCGATACCCAGAACAGAAATGCGACGCCCAAGAGTGCGCGTGCCGCCCCGAAGATGCCGAAATATTCATCTTTCCATCCGGACACGCCGGTTAACCATAATGGAAAAGTCCGGTAGAAACCTTCATTGCCGATGGTCAGAAGCATCAACATGAGGATTAGGCAAAAAGAGGTATCGCTGAAGAAAATCCGTTCGGACAGCCGCAATTTTCTCGAATTTGCCTCGCCGTTTTCCTTTGCATCTTCGGTAATCTGATGATGGTTGGCAGAAATGAAAGACATCAGAAAAAATAGCGAGACAAGACAGAACAAAGTCGAGAACGCAAAAATAACCCGGTAACCAAGAGGTTCTATCGGAAGCACCAGAATGATGACGGACCCCAATACTGGCGCAAGACACGCACCAAAAGACCGAGCAGCATTGTATTTGGACATTTCGATCGTAAGATCGAGGTGACGACTAACGCTGGTGATCAATAAATCAACTGTTCGGCCCAGGGAACTGCCAGCGCCCGTTAACAATCGACTTGTCGTGGTCAGAAATAGCGAAGGCGTCAACGTCAGAACCAAGTAACTCAGTGCGTGGAAGATCATCCCGGAACTGCATGTGTGTGCCGCCCCGAGTCTTTTAGTCAGTTGGCCCAGAAGATGGCCAACCGTTAATTGAACCGCAATGGGCAGTGCCAGTAGTAGTGATATTAGCAAGCTGTTTGAAGTGACATGGGATAAGTAAAGTACGAAGTAAGCGCCGATGATCTGTCCGCTGGCACGGGAGAAAAAAGCATAGGTGTACAGCTGGTGTTTTTTATCCATAAAGTGCTTGGTTCATCCCTGTAAGAAAATGTACTCGACACTGCCTCAATAAATAAAAATAGGTAAGATCCAAAAAGGCGTCAAGCCGGGTGGTGAATTGACATTGAAGTGATGCGCGCCTGGCGAGTTACCATGGATAATAGCGAGCCTATAAGGCTACATTCTTTTTGAGGCATAAGAAGATGTCTCATTAGAATCATATGGTATTTGCAGAATCTCATAACTCATCAACAGTTAAGGAGCCGCTCGGCTGAGCGGTGTAAATGATCATTGTCATGGAGAACACTATGAGTAAAGAACTTGAAAAAGGATGTGATGAGGTCGAAAACGAGATCCAGGCAGACGAAGTTCAAACTCCGTTTGGTCTGACGGAATGTATTGTCAGTCTCAACATTCCTTCGGATGTCGCCGATCAACGCTATGTTGCTATCGGCGGAGGGTGTGTCGGTTGTCATAGCTGAAATCTCTGATGGTGAAACCCGTTCGTCTTTTATTGGTAGTCGATGAAGGTGCGAGCGGGTTGTACCAGTCTTAACAAAATGGTCACGGGAGTGCACAGGTAGAGTATCCGGATGGTTACTTGATTTGCAGTTTGCACTCGCAGGTTTTCGACGCGAACAGGTATGTGTGTCGCAGAACCATAGACTATAAAATTGCTTGGATCCAATTTTTTTACATTTTTTTTGCCAACCAAATTGATTTCAGTGTTATTTAATTTTTAGGTTTTAGATGATGGCGTTTTGGAAAAAACCGTAAAAAATATGGATTTGCATAGTTGCCGAAAGCTTGCGAAGAGTTGGTTTTTGCCAGGCGGCTGATTGCTGCTCGTTGACACGGCGGAGCAAGTGTTTACTTTTAGACCGGCAACAACAGTCACAAAAAAAGAAACTCACCTCACATTCATCAGGAATAAAATCATGACTGAGAATACAGCCGCTAAAGGTCTTGTCAGTGCTCAAGTTGAGGCTCAGGAACTCGTTCAGGGCGTTGAAACTCCTTTTGGAGAAAATATCGTCACCCACCTCGTTGTGCCATCGGATGTTGCGGATAAGCGTTATGTTTCCGTAGGCGGTGGTGGCGCTTGGCACGAGAAGGTCAAGTAAGTACCGGTGCGCCTCCTTTCCCCATGGAGGGGAGGTGCATTACTTGCCTCAAAAGGGATTTATGGAGGTTAGATGTCAAATTTTGATCTTTGCAGGATTTACCCTGACGCTCCGGATCCTGTCAAAGCCGGCTTTGCCGAACATGCATTAAGTGCGCGTGCGTTGCGCTATTGTCGCCCTGTAAAAATGGCCTCCAAAATCGGTTGGTTGTTTTATGCGCCCATAGACTTCGCTGTCGTCCTCAAAGAGGACCGAATTCTCTGGAGCTATGGAGCATTTACCGAATGGTATGTTTTGGAAAGTGCCCAACTTCCAGGGATGGCCGGTCTTGTAGACTCCCGGCTTGGTGCCCATCAGGGCGCGTCGCCTCCTTTTTTGACCGCATTGCCGGAAGAACGCTGTATTCAGATCTGGCTCGGTTATTCAGTACGCAGCTCGCAACATATTGCCTTGCAAGTAAGAGGGCCGATCAATCACCCGCAGCGCAGTGCCTATGAAGTGATTGAAGGCGTCATTGAAAGTGAACGATGGCATGGCCCGCTTATTACCGTAATAAAACTGCGTAAAGAAAATGAGCCCGTCATTTTTCGCACGAGTACACCATTGATTCAATGTGTGCCGGTCGACGCGCGATTGTATGAAGCCTCTGCTTGCCAGTCGAATGTCATCAATGCTTTCGAGTCGTTTTCCGAAGTCGATTGGGGTGGTTTTTTTGGCACGCTGCATCGGGTCGGAGACGAGCCATTAAAAAATATCGCCAAACAACGAATAAAACAAAACTGACCACGGACTTGGGCAAGCCCAGAGAGGGGAACTCGATATGATCAATGGGGTTTTCAATAAACCAAAAATAAAACGAGCCATTGAGCAACTGAGCAAAGTGCTCGCATTGGCGCCTGATGACATTGGCTATGCCAGCGGTTCTCTATTCGATGGACTGGGCGACGAAGATTCCGATTTTGATATCTATGTGTTGACCACTGCAGATTCCCTGCAGCGACGCGCTGCGGATTTTGACAGCGAAAGAAAAAACGATCAGCACAATTATAAGTTTGGAATTCAGTACATCGAAGTCGAGGGTGTGTCATTCGATGTCGAGTTTCATGCCAAGGAAAACTTGCTGAAGTTGTTTGATTCACTGGACCGCCTCAAACCGATCAGTCGTCAGTCCCTGCATGAAAACTATCGGTCGTTGGGTGACGTCCCCAGGGACAAGGCTGTCGAAATCCTGCATCGCTTCAGAATCGGTAAACCGTTCTTCAATGAATCGGGATTCGCTTCAGTGAAAGCTCGATTTGACGAGGACGCGTTCTTCTCATGGAATGCGCTGTTTCATCTGATGGAGAGCGAGGATTTTGTCAAAGGAACCAAAAGAAGCCTGAAGGCTGAAGATCCCGAAAGCGCTTATTTAAAGCTGTGTTATTTCCTCAACAGCTTGGCTGATGCACAGGTTTTTTTAGGCAGGGCCAGTTGTGACCGGTGGAAATGGCGACTGCCAAAACTTAGGACGATGAACGTTCCCCAGTTCCTGGCTTTTTATTTGTCTGTCCAGATTCCTCAAGATGTTTCGGCAGAAAATCTGAAAGTGTTCGTGGAAAAAAAGCTGCTGCAGGGAGTTTCCGTCGCCAAGGACATGAACGGTGAATTCAATGGATAGTTGCGTGAGGGAGCGCGTCTTTTCCAGCCTGGAGACGCAAATCAGCCAGCAGTTTTTTCCGATATTGAAAACCATGGGGGCATCCGATTCTGTTCTCAAAAGAATCGAGCGTGGCTTTCTTGACTGTTATGAGCACTCGTCACATCTGGCGTTGTCACACTTGCGCCATGAACTTACTCGGACGGGGTTGCGCGATACCTGGAATCGGGTTCTCGATCACGCCCGCTCTGCTTATCTCGCCGAATTGATTGCGCCTCACGTGGAAGGGGTGACGATGGATCTGCTCTGCGGTGATGGTGCACTGGCTATCGAACTGGAGAAAATGACCGGGCAGCCGGTGCATTTGGTCGAGCGACCAAAAGATGTTCTTAACACTTGGCGACCCTGGATTGACAGAATTCGCCCATTTGAATCGATTGACGTGAGTTTCGAAGGCATTGAAGCCGATACTGTTGTGCTGTCCACCGTTCTGCATCATGAACAGTTCCCGCGAGACTTGATTCGCACGGCTGTTCAGAAGACCAAAAAAAGACTGGTTGTCATTGAAAACTGTATCGATGATGTATTCGACGCCGAATATCAGGTGTTCGTCGACCTTTTTTTTAACACTTGCCTGAATGAAACAAAACTCGATTCGCCCGGGGCTCATTTGCGGGAAGATGAATGGATCGCAATTCTTTATGAGTTCGGGTTCCGTCAGGTCGATGTCGTCGAGCGAACTACTCAAGTTCCAGGCATTCCCCTTTCCCATACTGTCATGGTCGCGAGTAAATGACGGCGCGCTATCTGGGGTTGAACGGCGAGCCGGTTACCCCGCAGGTGATTTCGCATGTGGCAGGTGTCGGCCTGATTCGGGGGGAATACCTGTGTCGATTGTTCGGTAATTACATTACCAGCGAACAAGTGCGAGACGGTATTCGGCACTACATTGGAAAACTTGGTGAATGTACACGAAACAAAGATATCTGGTACCGGCTCGTCGAGATGGAAAGCAGTGAAGTAAACACCTTTGAAGGGTGCGATGTGCCGTTGTATGAAAAGAGCCCAATGATGGGCTTGCGTGGAGCAGCCAGGGCCTTGCAGATACCCGCCACCTTCGATCTGGAGGTCAGCATGCTGGTCGAATGTGCAAAGGCAAATCGTAATTTGCATGTGATCATTCCTTATGTCACCTCGGTCGCCCAGTTCGAAAGGCTTGCCGCACGTATGCGAGCGCTTGGATTCTCTAACAAGATCGGGGCCATGATCGAGACGCCGGCAATGGCGCTGGATCTGGCGCAGTTCAATTCCGCAGAACTCTTTGTCGTGGGCTTGAATGATCTACGCAGCCTTTGCCTGGGTATAGCCAGGGACAGATTGACGGCTGATGTAATCCCTGGCGCGGTTATGACGCTGTTGAAGCATTGCGTGGAAATAGCCGCGGAAAAAAATATTCCTTTACATATCGCCGGTTATATCGGGCCCGATAGTTTCAAGCAGTTGGATATGGCGGGCGTAGATGCGGTGGTTGTGCATTACAGTCACTTGAAAACCGTGTTTCCCGATGATTTTTGTTCGCTAGATGGTGAGCTGGACTATAAAAAAATCAAGAATGAGGTTCGTGCCCGAGTGGGTGACCCAGCCATTCGTTAATTTATTACCGGACAAAGGCATGAATACGGATATCAGCATAAATTACTTGTCAAGACTGTATCGTTTGATAATAGAAGAGCTGCGAGAGACGTGCTTGCGTCATGCAGAAATTTCGCATTCATTACTCGAGTTGGTTGAGCATGTTGTCCGCATTCACGATCAGTACTGGGGACGCCACCAGCATGGAGCCGATATCGGTGCAGCCGAGGAAGCCATGCTCTGGACAGAATACGAAACTGCAGCGGTAAACTTTGCCAATATTCTGAATGCCCGAGCAACCATTGCGACTTGTTATTCCTCCATGGACGAATACTGGCGCGATGCTCAGGCCCAGGCAAATGGCAAAAGCTCAAATACGATCTGGGACATTTACGAACATGGTTCGAGGCGACGACTGGAAGGCAGCTTCGCAGCAGTGCTGAATGTAGAGGCGGCACTGCTGCTCAATAGCGGAATGTCTGCCATCTCGGTGGCAATCAATGCTGTTGGATTGAAGCCGACGGATGCCGTGTTTGTCGGAAAAAGCTCCTATTTTGAAACCAATGAAGTCCTTGAGCATTTTGTAGATGTCATCGGCTGTCGGATTCATAGTATTGATTTTCTGGACATTCCGGCGTTTGAGTCTGCACTGCGCGAGTTTTCACCAAAGTTGCTCGTGGTGGAAACGGCGACCAATTGCCCGACACCAGAATCATTGCCGAATTTCTCTCAGGTGGATTTTGGGAAGAAGTGGCCAATGATCATTTGTGATCAGACTATCGTCGGCTTTCCCGATGCCGACGTTTCACTGAACTACCCGGGTGATGTCGTCTACTTGGCCAGTCTTTCAAAGTTTGTCACGAACAGCATCAGTGCAGGTTTGATTTTTGGCCGGGCTTCGAGCGTCGATCGTTGTCGCAAGATCGCCAGGTTTTCAGGACAGAATCTTCAGGAGCATGCTTTCAATTTCATCCGGCATTCGGATATCACCTGCGTCCACTACCGTATGGAGCTTCACCAACTGAACGTGCAGTTGTTCATGGATGCGTTAACACAGGTTAAGGAGGAGCTTTCTCTGTTGCGAACGCTGGAGCGTGATTTTCTTGGCGATACTGCCAACGGTTCGGGTGCTCACGGTTGTCTGATTTTTTTTGCGCTCATACCTCGTCAGGGACAGGATTATTTTTCGCCCGAGTTAGTTGAGAGTCATCGTGCGGTCGTCTGCCAATGGCAGATGTTCAGTCGGCGTCATGGAGAAACATTTGATATTCGTTCCGGCTTTGGCTGGAGGAAAACCTCGATCCGCTGTTACGAAGGCAGTCAACTTAACCAGTCCAATGCTCCCTCCTACATGAGGATATCGGTGGGGCTGGAGTCTCGACGTGCCGTCATGTGCCTTGCTGCACAACTAGTCGACTCAATCAGGGAGGTAACTCATGGAACCATTTGATGTGCGCAGTGACGCTCATGCGACGTCTATCAATGACATGCTCACGAGACTGTCTCCAGCATTGGGCGAGATTGTTTTCGAACCGTCAGGTCGTCATATGCGCGCCGAATATAACGTTGCGCAGGCCGCTGAAAAACTCATCGATATTCTGAATCTGCTCAGACGTGCGAGCCACATTATTGCTGGCTCGCTAGTAGCGATTCGCTCTTATGAGCTGGAAATCGAAGCGGCTCATCACCTCTATGCCTGTTCCCTGTCGGTCGAAAAGTTTCGGACACGATTGAGTGAACTCAGGATCGATAAAGACAGAATTGAAGAGTGGCAGGGTATTTCCGGGTTCGCCTCATGCACGACAGCCTTGAACGCAGGTTCGGATCTTGTGTTTGTCAGTGTCGTCTATCTGGGCTATTTCCGAGTGATTGAGCACAAAATCAGCGAGTACCTGTCGCTCAGTGATCCCGTCCTGGACATGCCATCCAGACAAATGCTTGTAGAAACACAGAGATTTCTAGAAGAAGCCCTCACGTGGTTTAAAAGTTCATGCTGTTATGCAGCGGGTGAGGTTTCTGTCGCCTGGAGTCAGGAGTTTGCCGCATACATCAGAGAATTGATCCTCGTCGAGTTACGCGATAAAGCCTCCGTGAAGCAATCTGCACCGGCCGGTACATCTGTATTGCGCCAGTGCAAGGCTCGGCGAGACCCGCGGCTGAAAGTGTTTTCGCACAGTCGCAACTATTCCACTGGCGATCTCCCGAGTGCGGTGCCAGGTGGCAATCAGCGCGTATCGAGATTCATGGACACCTTTCGCACACAACGTGACGAACTGGATGCCATCGAAACATTTGCCAATGTGTTGTTCGACCTGGGGGGCAAAAACTTCGAGTTCGAATTGTTTCTGGCGCGATTGGTTTCCGATGAGGCACGCCACTCCGAAATGGGCCAGCAGTGGTTAAGCCGGTCGGGCTATGACCCCTTCGAAGTTCCCTGCAGCACAATTGGCATCGATGTACGGACAACCATGCAGCCTTATACGGCATTCGCCCAGATCAATATCTTTGGAGAACTTCAGCAGGTGGCTAGCCTGCGCCGCTTTTCCCTTGAAGCAAGGTTGTCGGGAGACGAGTTTTCCGCCAATGCGCTGGACTTCACCAATGCCGATGAGTTGATGCATGTCAAAGTGGGGCGGGAGTGGGTAAAGAGCATCGCGCGTTGGCAGTCAACTTCATTTGACTCGGTGCAGGAGACGGCACGCCAGGAAGCGATTGAGCGTCTGCATGAGTTAGGCGTTATCGATGAAGACTACAAGTCGACCATAACCGTAAAAGAAATGGCTGCAATTATCGGGGAGTAAATATGGATATCCTTCCGGATCTAAAAAGTATGGTAGGTCGCACGCCTATTCTTAAACTTGAAAAATTCAGTGGTTCAAGACAATTCAACCTTTATGGAAAATGTGAGTTCCTCAACCCAGGCGGATCGATCAAAGACCGCATTGGTTTTCATATGGTTGAAAGCGCACGCGCCAGCGGTGTTCTGGCGCAAGGCGGTGTTATCGTAGAAGCGACAGCAGGCAATACCGCTATGGGACTCGCGATGGCGGCCGCTTATTATAATCATCCCTTGATTGCGGTGATGAGCAGCAAGATGAGTACCGAGAAGATCAATTTGCTGCGCACTTACGGTGCCAAGGTGGTGATTTGTCCGTATGCGGTTGCACCGTCCTCGCCTCAGCACTTCGTCAATGTGGCTAAACGCATAGCACGCGATCTTCCAAACGGCTGGTTTTGTGATCAATTCAGTAATCAGGCGAATGTCGAAGCACACTCTCTTTCCACGGGCCCAGAGATCTGGGACACCTTCGGCGACAAGCTCGATGTGCTGGTCTGCGGATTGGGCACCGGGGGTACGTTGACAGGAGTTGCGACGTACCTGAAACAACGTAACAGCCGATTGCGAGTAGTGCTTGCTGACCCGCAGGGCAGTACACATATCAATCATTTTCAGAAAGAACAGGTCGACGCCTCACCTTACTGGATTGAAGGCATTGGTGGGGACTTTCGACCTGATATCGCAGACATGTCGCTGATTGACGAAACCATCCTGGTGTCAGATGCGGAGTCCGTAGAAGCCGCCATTGATTGTTTCCAGAAAGAAGGCTTATTTGTGGGAGGTTCTTCAGGGACGATTCTGGCTGCGGCCAAAAAGTATATTGAAAAAAACGAAGGAACTGATCAGCGTATTCTGGCATTGCTTCCCGATGGCGGAAGGTCATATTTAAGTACGATCTACAGTCCACAGTGGCGGGCAGAAAAAGGCCTTGTCATCGGTTCTGATTTTGGCGAGCTTGAGTTTGTTCAGGAGTAGGCTATGTATATCACCGGTCATTGCTTTATTTCTGATGGTTGTAAGCTCTGGTCAAGTCAAGATATATACGGTGAAGGCGTCGGCTATATTACTTTTCCGGATTATGCGCGTGGCCATGATATCGGCTATCAACAGTGTTTTATTCCACGCCAACGCTCTGAAAGCCAAGAGCTTGCAGTCTCGCATTTGTTGGCTGATTGGTGGGTGCACTACGGCCCGGGAGATGAAAGAGCGCGGAAAGGCTGGGCGTATAGAAAAATGGGCATTTTTTCCAAGCTGTACGATGAGTTCTTTGCCACAGCCGAATCCCGAGGAATGAGAAATCCCTTGATCGAGAGAGACTCTTACCGGGGCTTCTCACATACGATGGTCGAGTATTCGATTGATACCTGGATTTCCCGAAATCAACCGGTGGAGCGCTACTTTCGCACCGTCCAGCAGGGCGTCAGCGCGATAGATACGAGGCAGTTGGCGCAGAATCTGGGGTTTATGGCTGATAAATTTGATATGGACGGTCAAGTGTTTCGCCATGACTTGCAAAGTTTTCAGGAGCGGGTAGGGCGCGCTGGAAATACCGGCGAGTGGGTATTGTTTGCTGGGCTGAAGAAGTTTGGGCTGGCTCAATCTCCCCAATCGTTAAGTTTGCTTGCTTCATGCATTGACCGTGGGCTGGCGCAGATATCGGATCAAGACATGACATCCATGTTGGGTGAATGCATCGAGTTTGTCCGTTCCCGTACCTTGTCCAATCGTATATAGGAGCGACCATGGACACGCTTGGACATTGTTACGTAGCGGAGTTAAGTGGAGAGTTTTCGTCGACGGATATATACACTCGAAAATTTCTGACGATGCTCATCCCGAATATCTTTCATTGCCATGACTGGGCTTATCAACACATTCTGAGGACCGCCAGTACCTGCGCAACCAATGCTGAAAAACCACAGCCATTCCGAGAAATAAAGGCTCACCTGATTGCTGACTGGATCATTCATTACGGCAGCGACTGGTCGACGCTGGAGAAAAGAAAATGTGGCTGGGCCTACAGCAAGATGGGGCTTTCGGCTGACGGATTTCGAGACTTTTATAAAGGTCTCAGAGGCTCCGGGTTGCTCCTTGACAGTGCCGAGCTACCAGAAGACTGGACCAAGAAAAGGCGCCTTGATTTTCATCACAGTGCTGTTGAGTACGCGTTGGACATCATCATCGCCGACCACTTTTCAAGCCCTTCGCACTTTGTAGCCCTACAGAAATTTTTCTCGGTCATCGATCCACCCGAGGACGAGGACCAGTTCCGCGCTCTGCTCGCTACGATGACCGACATGGAATTCGACTCTGACAGAAACATCGGAATATGGCGTGATTCCTTTCAGGAAACCCTCGACTCGGTACGGCTGGCGCAGCGCGCCGCAGATATTCCGATCTACGGCTTCGCCAAAAAATATGGCCTGGACATGAGCGATGAAGCATTGGCCCATTCGCGTGGTTTTTTGTACTCGATTGTCAATGAAATTGCACCGCAAGAGGCATTCGAGCTTTGCCAGACTATTTCCCGGGGCATCAGCCGAAACTTGTAGTGAGAGGAACATATGCCTACGCCTGACAAAGAACTGGGGCTGATTACGGTAACGCCGGATGCCATAAACCAGGATTTACTCAAGCCCATCCTTGAGGCTTTGAAAGATGCCGATATCTATGTGGTTGCTGCGATGTCTCATCGGTTTTCGATGCCACAGGTGCTGTTGCTCTACCAGGACCGCATCACCCACGACCGCGGGGAGAGCAGGACGCTGTCGAACTGGCTCTCACCTCGCTCCTTTACGGCAGGCGGTTCAGTCGTGCTGGCCGTCCGATCCCGTCAAGCCCGCCCGCAGGGACTTCAGCCTTACATTGCATCCCTCAAAGGCAGCAGTCGCATGGCTGAGCCAAAAGCCGGGAAACTGCGAGCACTCACCGCATGGTGCGAGCGCAGTTTGTCGGTGGTACACAGTCCAGACGACAACGAGGGTGTCGAACATGAGCTGCAGCTAGTGTTTGGTTCGGAGTTCATTGTCCGGATCAAACATCTGGCGGACGCCGCCCTGGACAACGATGCGCTCTGTTTGCTGGGGCAGCACGCCCGGGAGGAGAGGGCATCTTCGGTCTTCAGTGGATTACCGAGCATTCTGGCAAGAGGAGTAGCGTGTCTGTATGGCAGTCCCGTTTTCGCCAACAAACATCAATTGTTGAAGTTGATCGATGGATTGCGCCAGTTGTCGAAGGATGTTTCCCGGCAAGCGGCTCAAGATCAGGCAGGGTTTTTGTGGTCGGCCCTTGCACCGTTCAAGAAGAACTTCATCGCGCTGCATGAAAACAGCAAGGACGGAGTGATGGACAATGCATCGCTCAAGCAGTCTCTCTATCGGTATCGGTTGGTGTGCATGACCCATACGATGATTGCTGCATGCGATCCGGCGCTGTTCAAGGTCGATGTATCGCAAGAGCTATGCCATGCATTCGGTACAGCGGGGCTTGTCCTTGATCATTGGGAGGAACAGGCGCTGCATGTTCTCGCTGCTTATCACACGGTTACCGCTGGATGATTCGTCACGCCGGTCCTGTCCTTCACCTGGGACGTTGCCACTATGCGGGATGGTCCGACTGGTTGTTCCACATCCGGCACTTGACGCGTTCGCAGCGTGGTCTCTGTTCCCAGGGGCGTACGTTGTATTTTGATTCGCTGGCAGTGCTCAAGCGCAGACGCCGATTGTGGTGTCGGGAGGGAGCCAGATTGCTGGTAAAAGTGCCTTCGAGGGCCGCCAGCTCTACTTCTGCTTTTCTGTCCAGAGAGGGATTCAAAAACGTAGTCGCGCTTTCGGGAGGATTTGTACCTGTCGAGTCCGCATGGGGCGACCGTCGGCAAGGCTCGTGGCCCGATGGTTGGCGCTGTGAACTGACGAATGACTTCACCGCTTCGGCCTTGCTGAAACGCTACCAGTGTTCGCAGCGCCAGTGCGGTTTGACGTCCGTGCCTTTGTGGTTGTTGAAGGATTGTCACCAGGGGCAGACATTGATACTGCGCACCCCTGAGGGAGAGGTCGCCGGGGGCGCCGCAGTGGTTTTTTTTCGAAACGCGACAGGTGCCCGGGACTTCCTGTTGTTTGGTGTGTTTGTGATGGCTGCGTATCGTGGTCGCGGGTTCGGTGAACGGCTGGTCAATCAAGTGCTCGGGTTATCGGAAGTCGTCCGAAGCCGCATGGGTTTTATCATGCTGGAGAAGGGCTCTGTCATTGAGTTCTACAA
The DNA here is from genome assembly GCF_963970845.1 of Pseudomonas sp. RA_105y_Pfl2_P56. Taxonomy (NCBI): domain Bacteria; kingdom Pseudomonadati; phylum Pseudomonadota; class Gammaproteobacteria; order Pseudomonadales; family Pseudomonadaceae; genus Pseudomonas; species Pseudomonas sp. RA_105y_Pfl2_P56. Next base: position 140,889 of record NZ_CAXAPL010000003.1, on the reverse strand, counting down.
ACGATTTGGATTCATGGCCGCTGATCATTTCGGCTTTTTGTACTGCGATGGATACTCGACGAGGGTCAGATGAATTTCAGATTGTCATTAAGTGGTGAGCTGCCTGCGCCAGCGGTCGCGAAGTTCTTTTCCGGAGTAGGTCTGCTGCGCAGCGAGTTTGTCCTGCGCAGGTATGGGGCCGGACTGAAGGAGCGTTCTGTTCGAGAGGCGCTTACCCGGTACGTGAGCGCGGTCTGCGAGTTGTTTCAAGGTAAGCCGGTCTGGTATCGCCTGGCCGACTTGTGGGCTGATGAGGCTGCTACGCTTACGGCGGAAAAGACCTATCTCGTGGAACAGAATCCGATGCTGGGTATCAGGGGGCTGCGGCGTGCCCGAGTTGATCCCGAGTCATTCCGGATCGAGCTGGAGATATTGGGGGCGCTCGCTGCACGTTTCGACAATCTGCATATCATTTTTCCCTTCATCCAGGATCGGACCGAGTTCGACCATTTTGCGTCGGCACTCAAGACCATGCATTGGCCAAACAGGTTCGGGACAATGCTGGAAGTACCCTCCGCGTTGCTTGAGGTCGAACACTTCATCAACAGCGGTGCGAGCAATCTGGTGTTCGGTCTGAATGATCTTTCCTGTTTGACGCTCGGTCAGGATCGCGGGACCGATGCCATAAAACTGCACCCGGCTTTGTGGCGTCTGATTCATCTGGCAATTGCCGATGTTTCCGGGGCATGCGAGTACGGGGTGGCGGGCAAGTTTTCCGCGCCTATCCTGGAAAGGATCTGCCAGGAAGACGTGAATTATGTTTCCTTGCACTATGGTCAATTGCCGGAACTGTCGGATAACCCGGCGTTTCTGGACCTGGAAGATGTAAACCTGGTCGATCAGATCAAACGGCAGACTAATCAGGCCAAACGCAATTTAAAGCGGGAGATGTAGAGCGCCGCGTGAAAATTAAATCATGCCAAGCGGCTTGCATCGGCAGCATCTGAGGATACTTTTCCTAATTAAGGTAAACTGCCTGCCGCTCTTCTCTTGCAATGATTTTTTTTGGTACTCCCATGACTTTCGCCACCCTTGGCCTGATCGAACCCTTGCTGCGCTCCCTCGAGAAGCTCGGCTACCAGACTCCAACGCCGGTCCAGGCGCAAGCCATTCCGGCCGTTCTGGCCGGTCGCGACCTGATGGCTGCGGCCCAGACCGGCACCGGCAAGACCGCCGGTTTCGCCTTGCCGTTGTTGCAGTTGTTGGCCATGGAAGGGCCGAAAGTGGCCGCCAATTCGGCGCGTGCGCTGATTCTGGTGCCGACCCGCGAGCTGGCCGAGCAGGTTCATGAGTCGGTGCGCCAATACGCTGAAAACCTGCCATTGCGCACGTATGCGGTTTACGGCGGCGTCAGCATCAACCCGCAGATGATGAAGCTGCGCGGCGGCGTTGATGTGCTGGTCGCCACGCCGGGTCGCCTGATCGACCTGTTCCGCCAGAACGCGTTGAAACTCGATCAGTTGCAAACCCTGGTGCTGGATGAAGCCGACCGCATGCTGGACCTGGGCTTCTCCGAAGAACTGGCGAACATTTACCGCATGCTGCCGAAGAAGCGCCAGACGCTGCTGTTCTCTGCGACCTTCTCCGATGACATCCGCCTGCTCGCCGGGCAGATGCTCAACGATCCGCTGAGCATCGAAGTCAGCCCGCGCAACGTCGCGGCCAACACTGTCAAGCAGTGGGTGGTGACGGTGGACAAGAAGCGCAAGCCGGAACTGTTCGTGCACCTGATGCGCAAGAACAAGTGGAAGCAGGTGCTGGTGTTCGCCAAGACCCGTAACGGTGTGGATGCGCTGGTGGAAAAACTCCAGGGCCTGGGCATCAACGCCGACGGCATCCATGGCGACAAACCGCAGGCGACCCGCCAGCGTGCGCTGGATCGTTTCAAGCTCAGTGAAGTGCAGATTCTGGTGGCGACCGACGTCGCCGCCCGTGGTCTGGATATCGAAGATTTGCCGCTGGTGGTCAACTTCGACCTGCCGATCGTCGCCGAGGATTACATTCACCGCATCGGTCGTACGGGCCGTGCGGGCGCGACGGGCGAGGCGATTTCGCTGGTGTGCGCGGATGAAGTGAACATGCTCTCGGCGATCGAGATGCTCACGCGTCAGACCTTGAAGCGTCAGAACGAGCCGGACTTCGAACCTGAGCACCGCGTGCCGGATACCGATGCCAGCGGTCAGGTGATCAAGAAGCCGAAGAAACCGAAAAAGCCGAAGACGTCCGGCGGCGGTGGCGGCAAACGCAATCTGGGCAAGTGGGTCGACAGTGGCGACACCCAGGCGCCGGAGCCGTCGATCAAGCCTGTGCGTAAAGTGCCGGTGTTCAATACCGGGCCGCGTAAGCGCAAGCCTTGATCTGATGTGGCGTCTGTAAGGACGCCTTCGCGAGCAAGCCCGCTCCCACATGGGTCTTCATTGAAATGGAGATCTCCTGTGGGAGCGGGCTTGCTCGCGAAGGGCGCGCCGCGGTCTTCAGCCCTGGCGCTGCAACCACTCCAACATCCCCAGTCCCGCCGCCCGCCCGCTGGCAAAACACCCGGTCAGCAGATAGCCGCCCGTCGGCGCTTCCCAATCCAGCATCTCGCCCGCACAGAACACCCCCGGCAACGCCTTGAGCATCAAACGCTGATCCAGCGCTTCGAACGTCACGCCACCGGCACTGCTGATCGCTTCATCCAGCGGCCGCGTTTTTACCAAAGTCAGCGGTAACGCCTTGATCGCCCGCGCCAACAGCGCCGGATCAGCAAACGTTGCTGCATCGCTCAGCTCTCGCAACAACGCCGCTTTCACCCCATCAATTCCGACCTGACTGTGCAGATGCTTGGCCATCGAACGCGAGCCGCGTGGTTTGCTCAACGCGGCCTGTAATTTATCCACAGGACGGCCGGGCAGCAGATCGATGTGCACCGTGGCTGAGCCGTGTGCATTGATCGCTTCGCGAATCGGTGCCGACAGTGCATAGATCAGGCTGCCTTCGACCCCGTTCGCGGTAATCACGCATTCGCCCAGGCGCGGGATATCGTCGTTCAAACCGATGGCGACATTTTTCAGCGGTGCGCCGGCGAATTTACTGACAAGGAACTCGCTCCAGGCCTGCACCTCGAAGCCGCAATTGCTCGGTTGTAACGGCGCCAGTCCTACGCCTTTTTGCTCAAGGGGCAGCATCCACGCGCCATCCGAACCCAGCCGCGACCAACTGCCGCCGCCGAGGGCGAGCAGGGTGGCGTCGGGTTTGACGATGATTTCGCCGTCGGGGCTGGCGATGCGCAGCGCATCGTGTTCATCCCAGCCGAGCCAGCGATGGCGGGTGTGGATAACCACGCCGCTGTCGCGCAGGCGTTTGAGCCAGGCGCGCAGCAGCGGCGCGGCTTTCATGTCGGTGGGGAATACCCGGCCGGAGCTGCCGATAAAGGTTTCGATGCCCAATTCATGAATCCAGCGGCACAACGCGTCGGCGTCGAAACCGCGCAGTAACGGCGCGATCTGCGGCGCGCGTTCGGCGTAGCGCGCGAGGAACGCCGGGTAAGGCTCGGAGTGGGTGATGTTCATGCCGCCGACCCCGGCCAGCAGGAACTTTCGACCGACCGAGGGCATGCCGTCATACAGATCGACGCGCACGCCGGCCTGGCTCAGCACTTCGGCGGCCATCAGGCCGGCGGGGCCACCGCCGATGATGGCGACGTGAGCGGGGAGGGGGGCGGAGGTCTGGGTCATGGCGTGCGCTGCGGTATGGCGGGATAAGGCGCGCATTCTAACAGCGCAGACCTTTGTAGGAGTGAGCCTGCTCGCGATGGCGGTTGATCAGGCGACATGAGTGCTGAATGTCGGTCCGCCATCGCGAGCAGGCTCACTCCTACAAGGAGATCGAGGTGAATTCAGTATGTGGTTAAAAAATAACCATCGCGCTGTACACCATGTTCGCTGTGGCCTGTAGTCCCTTTCGCTCAGGTTATCCACAGGCCGTTCCACAGCGATTGTGGGTAACGCAGCACAGCTTAGTGACAACCGTGTGACGTCCAGACCCGTTGCGCACTGTGATGCAGGATGCCGTGGCGGCGGGCGAGGGCGTGGCGATCCTTGCTGTAGCCGCCGCCGATCACGCCAACCACCGGGATGTCGCGGCCCAGGCAGTGACGCATTACGCTTTCATCGCGGGCGGCGACGCCGGCGTCTGTCAGCTGCAGATAACCGAGGGCGTCGTCCTTGTGCACATCGACCCCGGCGTCGTACAGCACCAGGTCCGGTTGATACAGCGGCAGCAGGTAGTTAAGGGTGTCATCCACCACCTGCAGATAGTCGGCATCGCCCATACCTTTGGGCAGCGGAATGTCCCAGTCGCTTTCGGCCTTGCGTGCCGGAAAGTTCTTTTCGCAGTGCAGGGAAACGGTGATCGCCTCCGGCGTGTCCTGGAGGATCCGCGCGGTGCCGTCGCCCTGATGCACGTCGCAATCGAAGATCAGCACTCGGTTCACTCGACCGCTTTGCAGCAGGTAATGGCTGATGATCGCCAAGTCATTGAAGATGCAGAACCCGGCCGGGTAGTCGTAGTGAGCGTGATGGGTCCCGCCGGCCAGGTGACAGGCCAGACCATGCTCCAAGGCTTTTTCCGCCGCCAGAATCGAGCCACCGACCGCGCGCACCGTACGCCGCGCGAGCGCTTCGTTCCATGGCAGGCCGAGGCGCCGCTGGTCTTCGCGGGACAACTCGCCGCTCATGTAACGTTCGATATAGCGACGGTCATGGGCCAGGGCGAGGATGTCGTTGGGACAGATCTCGGGACGCAGCAGGTCGGCGTCGCGGGTCAGGCCGCTGTCGACCAGGTGATCGCGCAGCAGACGGAATTTATCCATGGGGAAGCGGTGATCCGCCGGAAACTCGGGGCTGTAGTCTTCGTGATAGATCAGCGGCAGTGGCATGGCGACTTCATGTAGGAAACGTAGGAAAGAGTGAGCGATCCTACCAGCGATGTAGACTTGCGGCATGGAAACGGAGGAGCACGATGGAGCCGATACTGGAACTGGAAAGCGCACGCCTGCTGATGCGTCAGTGGCAGGACGAAGATTTGCCGGCATTTGCGGCGATGTGTGCCGATCCTCAGGTGATGCGCTACTTTCCCGCTCGGTTGAGCCGTCTGGAATGCGCCGCGCTGATCGGCCGTGTGCGCGGGCATTTTGCTGAGCATGGTTTCGGTTTGTGGGCGCTGGAGCGCAAGGACAGTGGCGAGTTCATCGGTTTCACCGGACTTTGCGTCGTCGGTTTCGATGCACTTTTTACGCCGGCAGTGGAAATCGGCTGGCGCCTGGCCAAGGAACATTGGGGCTTGGGTTATGCCAGTGAAGCGGCATGGACTGCTCTGCGTTGCGGGTTTGACCGGTTGGCCCTGAAGGAAATGGTGTCCTTCACCGCGAAATCCAATCTGCCTTCGGAGAAAGTCATGCAGGCGATCGGCATGCACCACGCGCCGGCGGATGATTTCGATCACCCGAAACTCGCCGTCGGTGATCCGTTACGCAAACATGTGCTGTACCGCATTACCCGGGAGCAGTGGCTGCAAACCTTGCATGGATAAGCCGACACGGACGTTTACAATGGCCGCCATATCATTGGCCCGCGCCAGAATCTGAATCGGCCGCCGCAGCCAAGACTGCGCGGCATAGCTTTGTGTGAGGAGAGTCTGAATGAGCCAAGTGTTGGAAGATCTGGTCGACCTGCTGACCCTGGAACCGATCGAAGAAAACCTGTTCCGTGGCCGTAGCCAGGACCTTGGTTTTCGTCAGTTGTTCGGGGGGCAGGTACTCGGTCAGTCGTTGTCGGCGGCCAGTCAGACGGTTGAAGAGACGCGCCATGTGCATTCGATGCACGGCTATTTCCTGCGTCCGGGCGACGCCAAGTTGCCGGTGGTCTATTCGGTGGACCGCGTGCGCGATGGCGGCAGTTTCAGCACTCGCCGGGTGACGGCGATCCAGAAGGGCCATCCGATTTTCACTTGCAGTGCTTCGTTCCAGTATGACGAAGAGGGCTTCGAGCATCAGAGCCAGATGCCGGTCGTGGTCGGGCCGGAAAACCTGCCATCGGAACTGGAACTGACCCAGCAGCGCGCGCACCTGATTCCGGAGCACATGCGCGAAAAACTGCTGTGCCCGAAACCGATCGAGGTGCGCCCGGTCACCGAGAAAGACCCGTACAACCCGCAACCGGCCGATCCGGTGAAGTATGTGTGGTTTCGCGCCGACGGCGCCTTGGCCGATCTCCCAGCCTTGCATAAATACCTGCTGGCCTATGCCTCGGACTTCGGTCTGTTGACCACCTCGATGCTGCCCCACGGCAAATCGGTCTGGCAGAAAGACATGCAGGTCGCCAGCCTCGATCACGCGCTGTGGTTCCACAACGATCTGCGTGCCGATGACTGGTTGCTCTATGCGATGGACAGTCCGTGGGCCGGCAATTCCCGTGGTTTCTCCCGTGGCAGCGTCTACAACCGCGCCGGGCAACTGGTCGCCTCGGTGACTCAGGAAGGCCTGATTCGGCATCGCAAGGATTGGGCATGAGCCTGGCCGATGTGAAGCATTGGGTGTTCGACATGGACGGCACGCTCACCGTTGCCGTCCATGACTTCGCGGCGATTCGCGTGGCGTTGTCGATTCCGCCCGAGGACGACATTCTCACCCACCTTGGCGCGCTGCCAGCCGCTGAAGCGGCGGCGAAACATGCCTGGTTGCTGGAGCACGAACGTGATCTGGCGCGGGGTTCGACCCCGGCCACCGGCGCCGTGGCACTGGTGCGTGACCTGCACTCGCGCGGTTATCGCCTCGGCATTCTCACCCGTAATGCCCGCGAACTGGCGCATGTCACGCTGGAGGCGATTGGCCTGGCTGACTGCTTTGCCGTGGAGGATGTGCTGGGCCGTGATGACGCGCCGCCCAAGCCGCATCCGGGTGGATTGCTGAAGTTGGCCGAGGCGTGGTCGGTGCCGGCCAGCGAGATGGTGATGGTCGGCGATTACCGCTTTGATCTGGATTGCGGTCGGGCAGCAGGGACGCGGACGGTGCTGGTGAACCTGCCGGATAACCCATGGCCGGAGCTGACGGACTGGCATGCGCAGGATTGTGTTGAGTTGCGGCGGATAGTGTTCGCCTGAGCCGTTGAGTGTCTGGACGGACGCCTTCGCGAGCAAGCCCGCTCCCACGGGGGATTATCAGTGGATACAACGTTGAGTCCGAAGCCCGTCCTCTGTGAGAGCGGGCTTGCTCGCGAAGAGGCCGACATGGCCACCGCATTACTGATCAAACAGAGCTTTTTGTCCCTCAGGCGACGTCAACATCCCATCGCCGTTGTGCCCAACCCCGGGTACTTCAACCAGCCGCTGATTCACCCCTTCCGGATGGCGGCGTAGCAGGTAGCCAAAATACAGCTTCCCGCGCGTCAGGCGGTCAGCCCCTTGCGCCTCGGCCTCGCAGCCTTTGTCCAGCGCCGGATGCTGCGGGTCGATGTCCTGCTGTCCGAGCAGATAAATCACCTCGCGTTTGATGTAACGGCTTTCAAGCTGCAACGGCGTTTGCCCACCGGCGTATATCGGCATGTCTGACAGGCCGTACTTCCAGCGATTGAAGTTGGGGCATTGCGCGTGATCGAACGCGACCGGTCGCTGTTCGTTGAAATAGGCATACGAAGACGGATTGGCCACCACGTAGCGCAGGTGAATTGCGTTGGCCTTCAGCGCGGGTTGATCCTTGGCGAGCAAAGCGTATCGCTGCACCACCTGCCCCCCGCCGGAGTGACCGAAAATCACGATCTGTTTCACGTCCGGAAACTGCTTGCGATCAGTAATCCGGGCGACGATTTCGTCCAGTGCCGCATAGGAACTCAGCGGATTCGGGCCTGTGGATAACCGACCGCCCATCCACTCATTGCCTTTCCAGCGCAACACGGTGGCAGGCAAGGAGTACAGGGCTGTATCACTTTCATTGAGGAACTGCGGAGCGATGACCAGCGTGTGGGCGGTTTGCCCTGCCAGTTCAGTGGCGCTTTCGGCGCTTTTGCGATAGGTCTCGGCGTTGCGCAACCGGCCATGAATGATGATCAGCACTCGCTCGATCTTTTCCGGCGCCGGGCCGATGCCCACCGCCATTTCGCCGGCCTTGAGTTGCAGGCGCCCGGGGCTGATGGCGTCGACCCCGGCCGCTTGCGCGGTGCTGCCAATGATCAGTAAAGCCAAAAGCCACTTATGCATTTACAGGTTTTTCGCCGCGAAGGTATCGCACTGGCCGACTTGGCCTTGCGCGAATCCGGTTTTGAACCAGCGCACCCTTTGCGCCGACGTACCGTGGGTAAACGAGTCCGGCACCACACGGCCCTGACCTTGTTGCTGCAGGCGATCATCACCGATGGCGTTGGCGGCGTTCAAGGCTTCTTCGATGTCGCCCGGTTCCAGCCAGTTCAAACGCTTCTGCGCGTTATAGGCCCAGACACCGGCCAGGCAGTCGGCCTGCAATTCCTGACGAACCAGTAGTCCACCAGCACCTTGCATCTGCCGGCCTTGCTGGCGGGCTGTCTGAATTTTCGCCGAGACGCCAAGAAGCGTCTGCACATGGTGTCCGACTTCGTGAGCGATCACGTAGGCCTGGGCAAAATCGCCGGCAGCCTTGAAGCGTTGCGCCATTTCCTGGAAAAACGCCATGTCCAGATAGACCTTCTGATCCGCCGGGCAATAAAACGGTCCGGTGGCTGAGGTGGCCAGACCACAGGCGGAATTGACCCGATTGCTGAACAGCACCAGGGTCGGATCCTTATATTGGCGGCCGGCCTGCTGGAAAATCGCGCCCCAGGTGTCTTCGGTATCGCCGAGGATTGAACGGACGAATTCGGCCTGTTCATCATTGGCCGGCGGCGCCTGGCGGGTTTGCGAGGTGGGTGCCGTTTGCTGGCCCGTCTGGCCGGTGAGTTGACCGAGGATCTGCAACGGATCCTGGCCAGTGATCCAGCCGATGCCAACGATCAACAAAATGGCCCCAAGGCTCAGGCCCTTGCCGCCACCGAAACGCATCCCGCCGCCACCGCCGGTATCACCCCCACGGGCATCGACGACGTTGTCACTGCGTCGGCCTTTTTTCCATAGCATGCGGGAATCCTCTTTCTGATCGTGGTGATGAGTGTTGCTGGTGTGTGAGTGTGGCGCCAGTCCAGTCGTCCGTCCATTCGTACGCCCGCAGCGAAGCCGACGGGTAAGAACCTGTCGTGTTCGGCGAATTCCATTCAACACCGGTTTTTTGTGAACCGTTCAAGCTGTTCCAGATTTTGCTTTGTGTCGCGCGTATTCTAGAATCCACGACATTTCATTGGGATCTCACCATGGCCGGCAGTCAAATCGAACGGGTTTTCAGTGTGCTGGAAAACCTCACCAGTGACCCGCGTGGTTTAGCGCTGCAAACGCTCGCCGAGCAGATCGACATCCCGAAAAGTGCGACTCACCGTTTGCTCGCCGAACTGGTCCGCTTGGGGTACGTGCGGCAAAACCCGGAAACCTTGCGTTATCACTTGTCGACGAAACTGGTGGCGATGAGTTTTCGTTACCTGTCGAGCAGTGGCGCGGACATCGTGCAACCGGTGCTTGATCGCCTGGCTCATGACACCGGCGAACTGGTGCGACTGGGCGTCATCGACGGCGAGCGGCAGACGTGGATTGCCAAAGCTCAGGGGGCGCGCACCGGCTTGCGCTACGACCCGGACATGGGCCGCGATGCTCCGCTGTTCTACACCGCTTCGGGCCATGCCTGGCTGGCGTGCATGACGGATGCCGAGGCGCTGTCGCGGGTTGAGCGGCAAGCGGCTGAGGTGCCGGTGGATATCGGGCCGAATGCACCGCGCTCCAATATCGAACTGCTTGAACGCCTGCGATTGGCGCGCGAGCAGGGCTATGCCTGCGTCGAGGAAAGTTCGGCCGTAGGGACGTCGGCGATTGCGGCGGTGGTGCGCCATCCCGCGGATGGGCGAGTGATCGGTGTGCTGAGCATCGCCGGGCCGAGTGCGCGGATGCCGGGCGCCAGGTTGCACGAACTGGCACCGTTGCTGTTGCGGTTTACCGAAGAGCTGTCTGCAGCGAGTCTGGCTTCGGAGCTGTTCGTCTAACCTGAAATTCTGTGGGCGTTGCCCGTTTATGAAAGTGTGCGTTGTTCGCACACTTTTACGGATGATGGTTGTCTGAAAGTGGAATCGGGTTCTAGATTATTGCTCGAGGCTCTTCTCTCAGTTTGTTCCTCTCTTAGAGATATTCAATGACCGTCAGCACCCCGCTATCCGGAGTCAACCAACCCTTCAAAGGGATCTTGTTGATTGTCGTGGCAACCTTCCTGTTCTCCAGTCACGACGCGCTGTCGAAATATCTCTCGGGTTTCTATCCGATCGTGATGGTGGTGTGGGCCCGGTATGTGGTGCACACCTTACTCATGGCAGGGATTTTTTTACCGCAGTCCGGGCTGCGCGTCCTACGCACGAAAAAGCCTTTATGGCAGTTGGCTCGCGCACTTTGCCTGCTCGGCACCAGCCTGTTCTTCACCACGGCGCTGCTGCATATCCCGCTGGCAGAAGCCACGGCGGTGAACTTCCTGGCGCCGGTATTGGTGACGGCGTTGTCGGTGCCGCTATTGAAGGAGCGGGTCACCCGCGGCCAGTGGATTGCGGTCATTTGCGGTTTTATCGGCGTGCTGATCATCGTTCATCCGGGGGGTGAACTCTTCACGCCCGCCGTGTTGTTGCCGTTCTGTTCGGCGCTGTTTTTCTGCTTCTATCAATTGCTGACTCGCAAGCTCGCCGAGATAGACAGCCCGACCACCAGCAACTTTTTCGCCGGGCTGTGCAATACGCTGGTGATGAGTGCGCTGGTGCCGTTCTTCTGGCAGGTGCCGACGTTGACTCACGCCGCACTGATGCTGGCGTTGGGCAGTTGCGGGATGACGGCGCACTTGTTTCTGACGCAGGCATTCCGCCATGCCGCACCGGCACTGTTGGCACCGTTCGGTTATTGCCAGATCGTGTTTGCGGGGCTGCTGGGCTGGGTGGTCTTCAATCACACACCGAGTCTGTTGACCGTGATCGGTATTGCGGTGATCTGTTGCAGCGGTCTGGCGGCAGCGTGGCAACAAAGCCGTCGATAAGAACGTGTGGGAGCGGGTTGCTCGCGAAGGCGGCGTGTCAGTCATTTTTGCTTCGACTGTCAGTCCGCATTCGCGAGCAAACCCGCTCCCACAAAGGGCCGATGAGGTGGCCGGGTTACTCGGTGACGTCAGGAATCTTGCGCGGTGCCATGAAGTACATCCAGATCAGCGCGATGAAGTACATCGCCGGAATCAGGGTGAACAACACGGTGTAGTTGTTGTGGGTGACGGTCAGGATATGGCCGACGATCTGGGTCATGAACATCCCGCCGATCGCCGCGCACATGCCGCCGAAACCGAAGACGGTGCTCATCATGTGCTTGGGGGTGTAGTCCATCACCAGGCTCCAGATATTCGCGGTCCAGGCCTGATGCGCGCCGATGGCCAGGGAAATCGCTGCCACCGCCACCCACAGACTGCTCGAACCGGCCGCCATGATCACGCCGATGATGCAGCAGGCGAACAGGAACATCGACAGCAGCCGCGCCTTTATCGGGTTCATGCCGCGACCGATCAGGAATGAAGACAGGATGCCGCCGCCGACACTGCCGAAGTCGGCAGTGAGGTAGATGATGATCAGCGGGATGCCCATCTGGGTCACGTTGATGCCCAGGTTGTATTGCTGATTGAGAAACGGCGGTAGCCAGTACAGGTAAAACCAGAACACCGGAGCGGTGAGCGAGTAGGCGAGGGCGAAGGCCCAGGTGCCGCGCATCCGCAGGATTTTCGAGAACGGCACGCGAGCCTGTTCTGGCTCGACTTCCTGCTGGATGTAATCGAGTTCCGATTGTTTGACGCTCGGATGATCTTCCGGGTTGAAGTATTTCAGACCCCAGAACAGCAGCCAGATCCCGCCCAGTGCCGACATGCACAGAAACGCCGCCTGCCAGCCCCATACATGGAGAACCAGCGGCAGAAGCATCGGCGTGAACATCGCGCCGACGTTGGTGCCCGCGTTGAAGATGCCTGTGGCGACTGCGCGTTCACCGGCCGGGAACCACAGGCGTGTGGTTTTCACGCAGGCCGGATAGTTGGCCGCTTCCGTCAGGCCGAGGATGAAACGGCAGACCATAAAGCCGACCGCCGACGTTGCCAGACCGTGGGCGCCGGTGGCCAGGCTCCAGAGCAGCACCGCGCAAAAGAACACGCGCTTGACGCCGACCCGGTCGATCAAGCGACCTTGCAGAACGAAGCCGATCGCGTAACCGACCTGAAACCAGAAGTTGATGTTGGCGTAATCCATCGCCGTCCAGCTCATTTCCTTGGCGAGTATCGGCTGCATGACCCCGAGCGCGGCGCGGTCGATGTAGTTGAGGGTTGTGGCGAAAAATACCAGCGCCAGCATGCCCCAACGGGTCTTGCCGACGGCCATGGCGCCGCGGATCTTGTCGCCGATGCCACCCGTGGCAGTGCTCATGGCTGGCGCCATGCGGGAAGTCTGTGAAGGAATCATGTGTTCCACCCGTTTTTGGAGTTGTTATTTGGTGTTCTTTTTTCTTGAACGCTGCGACCGGTGCGTCGCGACCGGACTCAATGTGCTGTGGATGTTGGGCAGTGGACGAAAACTCGTCAATTCGTCAAACCGGCATTGTGTTCGATAATCGCACGCAAAACTAACTGGGTAGTACACTTTAAATTGCTGCGAGAAGTGATGCAGCCAATAATTTCCCCACGACAAAAAACGAACAACGCGGCGCAGTCCGGGAGTTGAAACATGCAGCGTTCCATTGCCACCGTTTCCTTGAGCGGCACCCTGCCGGAAAAACTCGAAGCCATCGCCGCCGCCGGTTTCGACGGGGTGGAGATTTTTGAAAACGATCTGTTGTACTACGACGGCAGCCCCCGGGACATTAAACAGATGTGCGCCGATCTCGGGATCGCCATCACCCTGTTCCAGCCGTTCCGCGATTTCGAAGGCTGCCGCCGTGACCGTCTGGCGCGCAACCTGGAGCGGGCCGAGCGCAAGTTCGATCTGATGCAGGAACTGGGCACCGATCTGGTGCTGGTCTGCAGCAACGCCTCGCCTGACAGCGTTGGCGATCAGCAGATTCTCGTCGATGACCTGCGCTTGCTGGCCGAACAGGCCGGTGCTCGTGGGCTGCGCATTGGTTATGAAGCGCTCGCGTGGGGGCGCCACGTCAATACCTGGCAACAGGTCTGGGACATCGTGCGTCAGGCCGATCACCCCAGCCTCGGCGTGTTGCTCGACAGCTTTCATACCTTGTCGTTGAAGGGCGATCCGCGCGCTATCGCTGACATTCCCGCAGACAAGATTTTCTTCGTGCAAATGGCCGACGCGCCGATTCTGTCGATGGATGTCCTGGAGTGGAGCCGGCATTTTCGCTGCTTCCCCGGCCAGGGTGAATTCGATCTGCCGGGGTTCCTCGCACCGATCATCCAGAGCGGCTACACCGGGCCGCTGTCGCTGGAAATCTTCAATGATGGGTTCCGCGCCGCACCGCCGCGGGCCAATGCCGCCGACGGTTTACGCTCGCTGCTGTACCTGGAAGAGAAAACCCGTCAGCGCCTTGAACAAGAAACAGCGCCCGTGGTCAATCGCGAAATCCTCTTCGAAACCCCCAACGCCCGCGAGTACAACGGCATCGAGTTTCTCGAATTCGCCGTCGATGAAAGCCTCGGCGCCAAGCTTGCGCACTGGCTGGAGCGGCTGGGTTTCGTCAAGGCTGGCCAGCATCGCTCCAAGAGCGTCAGCCTGCTGCGTCAGGGTGATATCAACCTGATCCTCAACTGCGAACCCTATTCGTTTGCCCACAGTTTTTTTGAGGCTCACGGCCCATCGCTGTGCGCCACCGCTGTGCGAGTCAAGGACAGCACCCGTGCGCTGGCGCGTGCAGTGGCTTACAAGGGCCAGCCATATCGCGGGTTGGTTGGCCCGAACGAATTGGAGCTGGCGGCGGTGCGCGCACCGGACGGCAGCCTGATTTATCTGGTGGATGAAGAGGCGGATGTCTACGGCACCGACTTCAATCTGCTGCCAGGTGCATCGGCCCGTGGCGGTCTCAAACGCATCGATCACATGGCCATGGCGCTGCCGGCTGACAGCCTCGACAGTTGGGTGCTGTTTTACAAAAGCTTGCTGGATTTCGAGGCCGACGATGAAGTCGTGCTGCCCGACCCTTACGGTCTGGTGAAGAGCCGTGCGTTGCGCAGTCGCGACAGTTCCATCCGCTTGCCGCTGAACATTTCCGAGAATCGCAACACCGCGATCTCCCATGCGTTGTCGAGTTATCGCGGCTCTGGCGTGCATCACATCGCCTTCGATTGTGACGATATCTTCGCCGAAGTCAGTCGTGCCAAAGCATCCGGTGTACCGCTGCTGGATATTCCCCTGAACTACTACGACGATCTTGCCGCACGCTTTGATTTCGACGACCAATTCCTCAGCGAACTGGCGTATTACAACGTCCTCTATGACCGCGACCCGCAGGGTGGTGAGTTGTTTCACGTCTATACAGAGCCGTTTGAAGGGCGATTTTTCTTCGAGATCATCCAGCGTAAAAACGGTTATGCCGGTTACGGCGCGGCGAACGTCGCGGTGCGTCTGGCGGCGATGGCCAAATCTCGCAGTGGCGCTGTGCGCCAGGTGAAGTTGTAGGAAATTCGTAAACGCGGGATTAAACACATGCCGCGCGGCTTCCTTCACTGTGCCGCGCGGCCCATAATCGCCAGCCTGTGCAGTGATGGCCGTGAGCCCGCAATGACAATGACTTCAGAACTCCCCGCCGCTCCCGTTGCGGAGCCGCGCAAGAGTCGCAAGAACAATCCGGAAAAAACCCGCGAGAATATCCTGCAAGAGGCGATCGTCGAGTTCGTCCAGCAAGGACTGTCCGGTGCTCGCGTCGACGCGATCGCCGAGCGCATCCACACCTCCAAACGCATGATCTATTACTACTTCGGCAGTAAGGAGCAGTTGTACGTCGAGGTCCTGGAAAAACTCTACGGCGATATCCGCAACACGGAAAACCGTCTGCATCTGGACGAGTTGTCGCCGATTGTGGCGATTCGGCGTCTGGTGGAGTTCACGTTCGATCACCACGATCACAATGTCGATTTCGTGCGCATTGTCAGTATCGAGAACATCCACAACGCCGAATACGTGAAGCGTTCCGATGCGATCAAGGCAATGAACAACACCATCCTCGATTCACTGGGCGAGATCCTGCGTCGGGGTGTTGAACAAGGTGTGTTCCGTACCGGGCTCAATGCGCTGGACGTGCACCTGCTGATCAGTTCGTTCTGCTTCTATCGCGTGTCGAACCGACATACGTTCGGTGAGATTTTTCAGATCGATCTGCCGGACGAAAGCATCAAGCAGCGTCATCGCGAGATGATCTGTGAGTCGGTGTTGCGTTACTTGCAGGCCTGACGCATTCCCCTTGTGGGAGCGAGTTCAACCCTTCATGCTTTGAAAATGCGCCAGCATCCGCTGCGCATCCGGCACTACACCGCTGAACAGCTCAAACGCCTTCACGGCCTGAAACACCGCCATGTTGCCGCCATCCAGCGTGCGGCAACCCAAGGCGCGGGCGTTGCGCAGCAGTTCGGTTTCCAGCGGGAAATACACAATTTCCGCTACCCACAATTCCTTGCGCAGCAACTCCACCGGTACGGGCATGCCCGGCAGTTTGGCCATGCCCATCGGCGTGGTATTCACCAGGCCGTCCGCCAGACTCAGTGTGCTCGGCAGATCACGCCCGGCCATGGCGCGAGCGAAACCGAAATGCTGATTGAGATTGTTGGCCAGACTTTCGGCGCGCTCGCCGTCGACATCAAAAATGCTCAGTTGCTGTACGCCTTCGCTCAGCAACGCGTGGGCCACTGCCGCGCCTGCGCCACCGGCGCCCATCTGGACGACACGTTCACGGGGCGCATCCTTCAGGCCGCGGCGAAAACCCTCCGCGAAACCCAGGCAATCGGTGTTGTGACCGACGCGTTTGCCGTCCTTCAACACCACGGTATTCACCGCGCCGATGCCACGGGCCTCTGGAGACAATTCGTCGAGCAGCGGGATGATCGCCTGCTTGCACGGGAACGTGATGTTCAAACCGGTGTAATTCATGCGCTCGGCGGCCAACAGCAGGTCGGAGAGGGCGGTGCAGTCCACATGCAGTTGATCAAGATCGATGAGTCGATAGAGATAACGCATGCCCTGCGCATCGCCTTCGTGTTCATGCAAGGCCGGGGTGCGAGAGGCCTGAATGCCGGCGCCGATCAGCCCGGCGAGTATCGCGTTGTGGCGGGACATCGGATTCACCCCTTCAATCGCTGGCTGAAATGTTCCAGGGCCAGGCGATAGCCATGGCTGCCGAAACCACACATCACTGCCGTGGCGATGGCCGAGACGAACGAATGATGACGAAACGGTTCGCGCGCATGGACATTGGACAGATGCACTTCGATGACCGGCAATTGGCTGGCAACCAGCGCATCGCGAATCGCCACCGAGGTGTGCGTCCACGCCGCCGGGTTGATCACGATCCCGGCGCAACGGCCACGGGCCGCGTGAATCCAGTCGAGCAGTTCGCCTTCGTGATTGGTCTGGCGAAACTCCACGGCCAGACCGAACTCCTCGGCGGCACGTCCACACAACGCAGCAATATCAGCCAGGGTTTCGTGGCCGTAAGTCGCCGGTTCACGGGTGCCGAGCAAGTTCAGGTTCGGGCCGTTAAGCACCAGAACGATAGGAGGCATGAGGGGAAACTCCACTTATTGTTTTTGGCTTTGGCTGAGGGGGGGCAGCCAGTGGAGATAAAATGTACTAGATGGTTACTTGGGTCAATTGCACAGCTTTGCCGTGTTTTTTTTTTGTTCGGTGATCGCACAGTCAACACTTATCCACAAAAAAGCCGTCATCACGACGGCTTTCTCGTATCCGGTATCGGCATCAACGGCGGGTCAGCAACACACCCGATTCCATGTGATGCGTCCACGGGAACTGGTCGAACAACGCGCAGCGCGTGATGCGGTGCGTGTCGTGCAACTGGGCGATGTTGGCCGCCAGGGTCTGCGGGTTGCAGGAGATGTACAGGATGTTGTCGAAGCGCCGGGTCAACTCGCAGGTGTCCGGGTCCATGCCCGCGCGTGGCGGGTCGACGAATACGCTACCGAACTCGTAGCTCTTCAGGTCGATGCCCTGCAAGCGACGAAACGGACGCACTTCGTTGAGCGCTTCGGTCAGCTCTTCGGCGGACAGACGCACCAGGGTGACGTTATCCACAGCGTTTTCGCTGAGGTTACTCAGTGCGGCGTTGACCGACGTCTTGCTGATTTCGGTGGCCAGCACTTTGCGCACGCGGGTGGCGAGCGGCAGGGTGAAGTTGCCATTGCCGCAATACAGCTCCAGCAGGTCGTCAGTGCGATCGCTCAGTGCTTCGTAAGCCCAGTTCAACATCTTCTGGTTCACGGTGCCGTTAGGCTGGGTGAACGCGCCCTCCGGCTGGCGGTAGCTGAAAGTGCGGCCGCCGACTTCGAGTTTTTCTACCACGTAGTCGTGGCCGATCACTTCGCGTTTGCCCTTGGAGCGACCGATGATGCTGACCCCCAGGTCTGCCGACAGCTTGGTGGCCGCCGCCTGCCAGTGCTCGTCCAGCGGACGGTGATAGCACAGGGTGATCATTGCGTCGCCGGCCAGCGTGGTCAGGAACTCCACTTGAAAAAGCTTGTGACTGAGCGCCGAACTCGCCTGCCACGCGGCCTTGAGCTGCGGCATCAACTGATTGATGCGCAGGCTGGCAATCGGGAACGCTTCGATCAGGATCGGCGTGCGTTTGTCGTCCTGGGAGAACATCGCGTAGTGACGCTCGCCGGCCTCGCGCCACAGGCGGAATTCGGCGCGCAGACGGAAGTTCTGCAGCGGTGAGTCGAACACTGTCGGCTCGGGGGCATCAAACGGTGCCAGCAGGTCACGCAGGCGCGTCACCTTGTCTTCGAGCTGAGCGGCGTAGGCTTGGGAATCGAAAGTCATGCGTTGAACCAACCCAACTTGATCACGAACAGAATCGACAAAATCACCAGCGCCGGGTTCAGTTCACGGGCGCGACCGGACAACAACTTGATCGCGGTCCAGGCGATGAAACCGAACGCGATACCGTTGGCGATCGAGTAAGTGAACGGCATGGCCAGCGCGGTCACCACGACCGGGGCGGCAACGGTGATGTCTTCCCAGTCTATTTCCGCCAGACCGGAAGTCATCAGCACGGCGACGAACAACAGCGCGGGTGCGGTGGCGAATGCCGGAATGCTGGACGCCAATGGCGAGAAGAACAGCGCCAGCAGGAACAGGATCGCGACGACGACGGCAGTCAGACCGGTGCGGCCGCCCGCACTCACGCCAGCCGCGGATTCGATGTAGCTGGTGGTGGTCGAGGTGCCCAGCAGCGAACCGGCCATGGCGGCGGTGCTGTCAGCGATCAGCGCACGACCCATTTTCGGCATGTGGCCGTCCTTGCCCATCAGGCCGGCGCGCTTGGCAACGCCGATCAGGGTGCCGGAGTTGTCGAACAGGTCGACGAACAGGAAAGCAAAAATCACGCTGACCAGACCGATGTCCAGTGCGCCTTTGATGTCCAGTTGCAGGAAGGTCGGGGCCAGCGAAGGTGGCATCGAAATCACACCGCCGAACGGGGTGAAGCCCAGGGCGATCGAGACAACGGTGACCGCCAGAATGCCGATCAGCACCGCGCCGCGTACTTTGAGTGCTTCGAGGGCGACGATCAGGGCGAAACCGAGGGTGGCGAGAATCGGCGCCGGGGCTTTCAGGTCACCGAGGCCGACCATGGTCGCCGGGTTGCTGACCACGATGCCGGCGTTGTGCAGGGCGATCAGCGCCAGGAACAGGCCGATACCGGCGGCAATCGCCGAGCGCAGCGGCAGCGGGATGCTGTTGATGATCCATTCACGGATGCGGAAGATCGACAGCAGAAAGAACAGCACGGCCGAAATGAACACCGCGCCCAGTGCCACTTGCCAGGTATGGCCCATGTGCAGCACGACGGTGTAGGTGAAGAAGGCGTTCAGACCCATGCCCGGAGCGAGGGCAATCGGATAGTTGGCGATCAGGCCCATGACCGTCGAACCGATCGCGGCGGCCAGACAGGTGGCGACGAACACCGCGCCCTTGTCCATGCCGGTCTCGCCGAGGATGCTCGGATTGACGAACAGAATGTAGGCCATGGCCAGGAACGTCGTGATACCCGCAAGAATCTCGGTTCGCACGTTGGTGTTGTGTGCCTTGAGTTGAAACAGCCTTTCCAGCATGTCTGCTCCCCGTGGCGCGCATGGCGCCGTGAATGTATCGACCTCAACAGCAAAGCACAGACCGTCGCAAGCGCCTGGAAAATTGTGATGGGCCGGAAAAAGCCGCGCATCATACCAGCAGCGTGGGCAATATGGCGGTTGTTGGTGTCGATCGTCGGCGAAGTTTTGCCGTGAGAGCAACTGCGCCATACTGCGCGCTGATTTTTGGGGACGGGGAACGCATGAGCATGGGCTGGGTAAAGGCTTTCGGAGTAATTGCAGGGCTGATGGTCGGGACATCGGCTGTGTGGGCGGCATCGGCACCGCCCTTGAGTGAAGTGAAAGTCATCAAGGTGCAATCGCCTGCCTGCGGTCTGGAGGACATCGCTGATGGCCAGACGCAAACTCAATGCAATCACAGCGGACCGAGCATCAAGGTCTACGTGCTGGAAGTCGGGTATGGTCAGAGTCAGCCGCATGCCACGTTGGACGGCTTCGAAGTGGACGGCACCCGGGCTCCGGTATGTGCCTTTGGTAACGGCAATCTGACCGAGTGCACGCCCGGCAGCAATACCGTCGGCTCCCTCTATACCTTTGATCTGAAAGGTAAGCAGGAGGGCACCTTCCTCTTCAGTAACACCTCGATCAATGCCCCACGCAACACGATGTCGACGCAGCTTTACATCAAGTAATGGCAGCCGCTGCGCGATCTGGAGGAAGCTGACTACGCTTTGAAGATCACCCAGCGGAAATCGCCCATGACCTTTAGAGCCCTGATTACCCTCGCCGAGGGGATCGATGACCTGCAAAGCGTGACCCTGATCGACGTGCTGCGCCGCGCCGGCATCGAAGTGATGGCAGCCAGCATCGAAGGACGGCGCATGCTGACCTGCGCGCGCGGTACCCGCCTGACGGCTGACGGCATGCTGGTCGATGTGCTGGCGCAGACTTTCGATCTGATTGTCCTGCCGGGCGGCGACGTCGGTTCACAACACCTTTCGGCACATCAGCCGCTGCAGCAACTGCTCAAGGATCAGGCCAGCGCCGGGCGCCTGTTCGCCGCTATCGCCGAAGGCCCGGCAGTCGCCTTGCAAGCCTTCGGCGTTTTGCGTCAGCGACGCATGACCTGCCTGCCGGGCGTCAGTCATCAATTGTCGGGCTGCACGTTTGTGGATCAACCCGTGGTAGTTGATGGCAACTGCATCACCGCCCAGGGTTCTGGTGCTGCGCTGGAGTTTGCGCTGGTGCTGGTCGAACAACTTGGCGGCAAGGCTCTGCGGGGGAAAGTGGAGGGGGCGTTGCAGGTTTGACGAGCGCTAAACCTTCGCCTCTTCCACCAACTCCGTCATCCGGTCCCGTTTGGCCAGGGTCGGGAACAGTTTGATCCATGTTCCGGTCACCACCAGTGTGCCGATCCCGCCCATCACCACCGCCGGCACAGTACCGAACCAGTGCGCGGTGATGCCGGATTCGAACTCGCCCAACTGGTTCGAGGCGCCGATGAACAGTCCGTTGACCGCACTGACCCGGCCGCGCATTTCGTCCGGTGTTTCCAGTTGCACGAAGGACGCGCGGATCACCATGCTGATCATGTCCGCCGCGCCGAGCACCACCAACACCGCCAGCGAGAACCAGAACGAGGTCGACAGGCCGAAGGCAATGGTCGCGACGCCGAAGACCCCGACGGCGGTGAACATCACCCGGCCGACGTTGCGCTCTACGGCAAACCGCGCCAGGAACAGTGACATCAACAAGGCGCCCACGGCGGGCGCCGAACGCAGCAAACCCAGGCCCCACGGACCGGTCAGCAAGATGTCCTTGGCAAATACCGGCAGCAGCGCCGTGGCGCCACCGAGCAACACTGCAAACAGGTCAAGCGATATCGCCCCGAGGATGTCGGGACGGCTGCGAATGAAACGAATCCCCGCGAGCAGCGAATCCAGCGTGGCTTTGCCTTTGTTCAAGGGCGTTTGTCGTGCCGGCAGGTTGAGCATCAGCGAGCAGGCAATGACATAGAGAATCACCGTCGGGCCATACACCCAGACGCTGCCGAACGCATAGAGCAAGCCGCCAAGGGCCGGGGCGACGATGGTTGCGGATTGTTGCGCCGATTGCGCCGCCGCCACTGCACGCGGGAACAGTGCACCGGGCACGATGCTCGGCAGCAGTGCCTGGGTGGTTGGCATCTCGAACGAGCGTGCGGCACCGAGCAGAAAAGCGAGGATAAAGATCATTTCCCGGGTGACGTGATCGGTGGCGCTGCCAATTGCCAGCGCCAGCGCAATCAACGCTTGCAGCGACTGACAGATCGCTGCGACCTTGCGCCGGTCATAGCGGTCGGCGACGTGTCCGGTGTGCAACATGAACAACACACGCGGGGCGAACTCGACCAGGCCAACCAGACCCAGATCAAGCACGTTGCCGGTCAATTGATAGAGGTTCCAGCCAATGGCCACGGTGAGCATCTGAAAACCGCTGGCGGTAAAGATCCGGGCCAGCCAGAACGCAAGAAAAGGGCGGTGGTGACGTAACAGCAGGGGCTCTTGGCTGGGCATCTGAAGGCAGGTCTGGCTGGTGGGGAATCGCGAGATTATCACCAGTCTGTAACAGGAAGTTGCCAAGGTAGAAAATTTAGTTAGCCAGACATCGACTTTCTTTCAGGGCACAGATCAACGCATCGCTGGGGCGCCAAGGTGATGAGGCAACTTGTCACGCGGCAAACAACCACGCCGTTCATCACTCAAAATGGGACTACTCTTTCAACGTTGCATGATCCAGATCAAAACCCTGAGCGGAATTGATCCGGTGGCCCGTTGGCCAGACTCCCTGCGTTGCGATGGTTGTTAAAAAAGAACGAATCAGAATTCGCCGCACTCCATATCCGTGGGGGCAGTAGGCGTTGGGGCCACAAGCCCCACAGCCGGTATTACCTGACAGAGGAAGACTTATGTTCGGTTTAGAGGCACTCGATCTCGCCCGAATTCAGTTCGCGTTCACCGTCTCGTTCCACATCCTGTTCCCGGCCATCACCATTGGGCTGGCGAGTTACCTGGCGGTACTCGAAGGCCTGTGGCTCAAAACCCATAACGACACCTACCGTGACCTTTACCATTTCTGGTCGAAGATCTTTGCCGTCAACTTCGGCATGGGTGTGGTCTCCGGGTTGGTCATGGCTTATCAATTCGGTACCAACTGGAGTCGCTTCTCTGATTTCGCTGGCGCCGTCACCGGGCCGCTGCTGACGTACGAGGTGCTCACGGCGTTCTTCCTCGAGGCCGGTTTCCTCGGGGTGATGCTGTTCGGCTGGAACAAGGTCGGACGTGGCCTGCATTTTTTCTCCACGGTGATGGTGGCCATCGGCACGC
This sequence comes from Pseudomonas sp. RA_105y_Pfl2_P56, assembly GCF_963970845.1. Lineage (NCBI taxonomy): Bacteria > Pseudomonadati > Pseudomonadota > Gammaproteobacteria > Pseudomonadales > Pseudomonadaceae > Pseudomonas > Pseudomonas sp. RA_105y_Pfl2_P56. Next base: position 118,077 of record NZ_CAXAPL010000003.1, on the reverse strand, counting down.
TGATTTCAACGTTCTGGATTCTCGCTTCCAATAGCTGGATGCAAACCCCGCAGGGCTTCGAAATCGTCAACGGTCAGGTGATCCCGACCGACTGGTTTGCGATTGTCTTCAACCCCTCGTTCCCGTATCGCCTTATGCACATGGCCACGGCGGCGTTCGTCGCGACCGCTTTTTTTGTCGGCTCCTCGGCGGCCTGGCATTTGCTGCGCGGCAAGGACAATCCGGCCATCCGCACCATGCTGTCGATGGCGATGTGGATGGCGTTGATCGTTGCGCCGATTCAAGCCGTCATCGGTGACTTCCATGGCCTCAACACGCTGGAACATCAGCCGGCGAAAATCGCTGCGATTGAAGGTCACTGGGAAAACAAAGGTGACGAAGCCACACCGCTGATTCTGTTCGGCTGGCCGGACATGAAAGAAGAGAAAACCAAATTCGCCGTTGAGATCCCGTACCTCGGCAGCCTGATCCTGACCCACTCGCTGGACAAGCAGGTGCCGGCGCTCAAGGAGTTCCCGCCGGAAGACCGGCCTAACTCGACCATTGTCTTCTGGTCGTTCCGGGTCATGGTCGGCCTCGGCTTCCTGATGATCTTCACCGGTTTGTGGAGCCTGTGGCTGCGCAAACGCGACACGCTGTATACCTCGCGGCCATTCCTGTACCTGGCGTTGTGGATGGGGCCGTCCGGCCTGATCGCGATCCTCGCGGGCTGGTTCACTACGGAAATCGGTCGTCAACCGTGGGTGGTTTACGGGTTGATGCGCACGACGGATGCGTCCTCCAACCACAGCTTCATGCAGATGAGCATCACGCTGATCATGTTTGTGGTGGTGTATTTCGCGCTGTTCGGTACAGGTCTGGGCTACATGATGCGTCTGGTGCGCAAGGGGCCGATAACCGACGAAGGCAAGGAAACCAACGACGGTGGTCCTGGCCAGAAACGTACGCCGGCCAGGCCGCTGTCGGCGGCTGACGACGATGGCGCCGAGGCTGACCACAGCCCCACCCTGAGCAAGGAGATTTGAATCATGGGTATTGATCTTCCGCTGATCTGGGCCGTGATCATCATCTTCGGCATCATGATGTACGTGGTCATGGACGGCTTCGACCTGGGGATCGGGATTCTCTTCCCGTTCATCCCGGGCAAGACCGACCGTGACGTAATGATGAACACCGTCGCCCCGGTGTGGGACGGTAACGAAACCTGGCTGGTGCTGGGCGGTGCGGCGTTGTTCGGCGCGTTCCCGCTGGCCTATTCGGTGGTGCTGTCGGCGTTGTACCTGCCGCTGATTTTCATGCTGATCGGTCTGATCTTCCGTGGCGTCGCGTTCGAGTTTCGCTTCAAGGCCAAGGACGATAAACGTCATCTCTGGGACAAGGCGTTCATCGGTGGTTCGGTGGCGGCGACGTTCTTCCAGGGCGTGGCGCTCGGTGCGTTCATCGATGGTCTGCCCGTGGTCAATCGGCAGTTCGCCGGTGGCTCACTGGACTGGCTGACGCCGTTCACGCTGTTCTGCGGTGCCGCGTTGGTGGTGGCTTATGCCTTGCTCGGCTGCACCTGGCTGATCATGAAGACCGAAGGCAAGCTGCAAGAGCAGATGCACAACCTGGCGCGGCCGCTGGCCTTCGTGCTGTTGGCGGTGATCGGTATTGTCAGCCTCTGGACACCGCTGGCCCACCCGGAAATCGCAACACGCTGGTTCAGCATGCCGAACCTGTTCTGGTTCATGCCGGTGCCGATTCTGGTGTTGATCACGTTGTACGGCTTGATCCGCGCCGTGGCGCGCAACGCCAACTACATGCCGTTCCTGCTGACCCTGGTGCTGATCTTCCTGGGCTACAGCGGTCTGGGCATCAGCCTGTGGCCGAACATCGTGCCGCCGTCGATCTCGATCTGGGACGCCGCCGCGCCGCCGCAAAGTCAGGGGTTCATGCTGGTGGGTACGTTGTTCATCATCCCGTTCATCCTGGGTTACACCTTCTGGAGCTACTACGTGTTCCGCGGCAAGGTGACTCATGAGGACGGTTATCACTAGTCGTGACCACGAAGGCGTCGCCAGCGGCGCCATCGCCCCCAACCGGAGGATGAAGCAATGCCCGGCAAACATTCCCTGCACGACATCGAAGAGGCTGAAAAAAAACCGCTATGGCAGCGGCTCGGCTGGTTGGCCATGATCTGGGTGGGCAGTGTCGGTGCGCTGTTTATCGTTGCCAGCCTGATGCGCATGTTCATGAACGCCGCAGGCCTGACCACTCACTGAATCACTTCGTCCCGGCGCCTTCGGGTACGGATTTGCAACCCTCCTGACGGAGGGTTTTTTTTCGTCTTGCGGATTACTTGCGGGCCTTGAGAATCACGAACTTCGGCGTTGCCGCCACCTGCTCGACACCCCGGAAAAGTCGCGCCAGTTTGCTGTGGTAACCCAAGTGACGGTTGCCGACGATGTACAGCGCACCACCGACCACCAGCGCTTCGCGAGCCTGCTGAAACATGCGCCAGGCAAGGAAGTCGCCCACCACTTGCTGCTGATGGAACGGCGGATTGCACAGGATCACATCCAGCGATTGCGCTTCCTGCCCGGCCAGACCATCGCCGGCCCGCACGATCACGTCGCGATCTCCCAGCGCGGCGCGCCAGTTCTCGGTGGCCGATTGCACCGCCATGAACGACTCGTCGACCAGCGTGTACTGCGCGTCGGGGTTTTGCAAAGCACTGGCTATCGCCAAAACACCGTTGCCGCAGCCGAGATCGGCAACCCGTGCGCTACCCAGACTCTTGGGCAAATGCGGCAAAAAGGCGCGGGTGCCGATATCCAGGCCTTCACGACAAAACACGTTGGCGTGGTTGAGCAATTCGATAGACGGTGTGTCGAGACGATAACGCGATGGGTAGGGCGACACCGCCGGTGTCTTTGCTTCTGGTGTGGCGATGAGCAATCGGGCTTTTTTCACTGCCAGTGAAGCTTGCACCGGGCCGATGTAACGTTCCAGCAGATCACCGGCAGCGCGTGGCAGATGTTTGACCATCGCCGCAGCGATCACTTGCGCGCCGGGAGCCAGTTGCCCATGCAGGCGAATGAGTTGTTCTTCGAGCAAGGCGAGGATTTTAGGTACGCGGATCAGCACGCGGTCGAAGGGCCCGACCACAGGCTCGCTGGCCGGAATACCGCAGATCGCATCGAACGCTTGGCCGTTGCGCAGCAGGTTTTTTTCCAGACCTTGAAAACCCAGAAACGAATCACCGCTGCTGGTCACTTGCACCTTGCCCAGCAGGCTGGCGGCCAGTGCGCCGAAGCTGTCGTTGAGCACCAAGATTCGGGTGTCGGCCGTCGGTTGCTGTGCGGCCAGATGGTTGAGCAAGTATTCGTCGGCCGCATCGAAAGCCTGCAGTGGTTCGTTCTGCTGTTCGGGCTGGCGGATCAGGTCGAGTTGGGCGAAGGGCGTATCGAGCAAAGGCATGGGGCGGGGACTCAGGGTGATCAACGGGTATCCCGCAGCCCTGGTGTCATGCGGCGGAACCGATCAAGTGAACTGCAACGCAACAAAGCTTCACGTTATCACTCAGAAAGGCCACAAATGGTACGTTTTTTTCTCCGCAAATACCCGTGAGTTTTAATCCGGATGCAAGGCAACGCTTTAGATGATTCCGGCTCTGGCGGCCGCGATGACGGCGGAAATCTTGTTGCAGACGTTGAGTTTCTCGATCACGTTTTGCACGTGATAGTTCACGGTGCGTTCGCTCAGACTGAGGATTTTCGAGATCTCATAAGCTGTTTTTCCACCGGCGGACAATTGCAGAACCTCCAGTTCTCGTGGCGAAAGGTGTGGTTTGTCGGATTTGGCCGGATTCACGGGCAGGGTGCGGGCGAACAGTTCGCTCAAGTGACTCGCGGCGTAGAAGATATAACCAAAGTGCTCGTACAACTCGAGCGGACTGATCGGGCAGTGCTTGCGTGCAAGGCTGATAATGCTGCACAACCCCGTATCTTCATGATGGAACGCCTGGGACCAGCCATATTGCAGTTTGTGCTCCTTTAACGCCTCCCATAGTCGCGGCGTATCTGCAAAGACTGTTTCATTCCATACAATCGGCATGACGGAGTGATTGCAATGCGCTACTACTGGGTCAATTACGCTGAATTTTTGTTGTTCATATTGCTGGTTCCATTCTTTGGGGTAGTTGTTGATATTAAACGCATCAAGATGCACTTCCTGGTCGGGTGACGTGACCGAAATTGCACAGAAATTGAAGCCAAGATTTTCGGCGAATCTGAGCAAAATCGGATAAGCGGCATCTATCCCTTTAGCGAAAGTCAGTTGCCTTAACTGCGACTCCTTCCACGTTTCCATTACATGCTCTCCGTTGGTGTTGCATAGGGGGCGCCGAATGGATCCAAAAACCCGGCACGGGTCGAAGTGTAGGATATTTCCTGCGTGTGGTTTTAAATTATTTCGCTCTTGAAGATGCCGGTGTGTTCAGTAAATGTTCTTAGCGATGAAAGATTTTTAACTCATGTGGTCATTCTGAATTTTAACTAAAGGGTGGGTTTTCCGAATGCCATTACCAATCATCGGTGTTTAGACGGGGGGAATTGCGGGACACTGGTGGCAATCGTTTATCGGAGCGCCCCATGACCGCCAGTGCAGAGAAGTACACGGTTCAGACATTGATCGACGTGCAGCCGTTGACCCCCAGTCTATTCACCTTGCGCACCTGTCGTGATGCAGGCTTTCGCTTCCGTGCGGGGCAGTTTGCCAGGCTTGGCGTAACCAGGGCCGATGGCAGCACCGTGTGGCGCGCTTATTCGATGGTGTCGTCACCCTTCGACGAGTTTCTTGAGTTTTTTTCGATCGTGGTACCGGGCGGTGAATTCACCAGTGAATTAAGTCGGCTGCAGATCGGCGATAGCTTGCTGGTGGATCGGCAGGCATTCGGCTATCTGACCCTTGATCGCTTCGTCGACGGTCGGGACCTGTGGTTGTTATCCACAGGCACGGGGGTGGCGCCTTTTCTGTCGATTCTGCAGGACTTCGAGGTCTGGGAAAAATTCGAACGGATCATTCTGGTGTACAGCGTGCGCGAAGTGCGGGAGTTAGCGTATCAGCCGCTTATTGCCGGGCTGGCGCAACGTGAATACCTGAGCGAGCACGCACACAAGTTGCAATTCATCCCGACAGTCACGCGACAAGCGCATCCCGGCGCGCTGAGCGGTCGCATCACTGCGCTGATCGAGAACGGAGAGCTTGAGCGTGTCGCGGGTGTCGAGCTATCTGCAGAACACTCGCGGGTCATGTTGTGTGGCAATCCGCAGATGATCGACGACACTCGTGCACTGTTGAAAAAACGGGGGATGAGCTTAAGCCTCACTCGCCGCCCTGGCCAGGTGGCCGTGGAAAACTACTGGTAAACAAACGGCGCCCGAAGGCGCCGTTGTTTATCGCGTGCAACGTTCAGGGCTGATTGTTCTGGGCCTTGAGCAGATCGCGGATCTCGCCCAGCAATTCTTCTTCTTTGGTTGGCACCGGAGGCAGGGTCGGGGCCACGGCTTCTTCGCGTTTGAGGCGGTTGATGGCTTTGACGCCCATGAAGATCGCGAAGGCGACGATTATGAAGTCGAGCACGGTCTGAATGAATTTGCCGTAAGCCATCACTACCGCAGGGGCGCTGCCCTCGGCGGCTTTCAGCGTAATGGTCAGGTCACTGAAGTCGACACCACCGATCAGCAGGCCGATCGGCGGCATGATCACGTCACCGACAAACGACGAAACGATTTTGCCGAAGGCGGCACCGATGATGATACCGACGGCCATGTCGACCACATTGCCTTTGACCGCGAAGGCCTTGAACTCGCTTAGCACGCCCATAGGTTATTTCCTTGTTACAGATGAGTTTGGTGTACGCAGTGTAAATCAGCAAAACGCGTCCTGCGCGAAACACCTTCTTACAATGCCCGTTTTTATCGACACACTAATCGACGATTAGTTTGCAAAGTGCCACTAATCGCGCGCGAAATACGCCGTAACACCATGAAAAGGAAGAAAAATCTATCAATCATCGAGTTACGAACTTTCTATTTATGTTCGCCGGTTTTGCCCTCTAGCCTCTGTTTGGCGCACCTGGATGCGCCCAAAAAACCAGAGGAACCTGATATGACTTCCACGCTTGGCTTAGGGGCTTTTCCCCATCGCCGCACCCTTGGCGTACTCACCGCCAGCCTTCTGACCTTCTCCGTGCATGCCGCGCCCCTGACCCGGGATAACGGCGCAGCGGTGGGTGACAATCAGAATTCGCAGACTGCCGGTGCCAATGGCCCGGTGCTGCTGCAGGATGTGCAACTGATCCAGAAGCTGCAGCGTTTCGACCGCGAGCGCATTCCCGAGCGTGTGGTACATGCACGCGGCGCTGGCGCCCACGGCACTTTCACGGTCACCAATGACCTCAGTGACCTGAGCAAGGCCAAGGTCTTTGCCGCCGGCCAGAGCACGCCGGTTTTCGTGCGTTTTTCCGCCGTGGTGCACGGTAATCACTCCCCGGAAACCCTGCGCGACCCGCGCGGTTTCGCCACCAAGTTCTACACCGCCGATGGCAACTGGGATCTGGTGGGCAACAACTTCCCGACCTTCTTCATTCGCGATGCGATCAAGTTCCCGGACATGGTGCACGCCTTCAAACCTGATCCGCGTACCAACCTTGATGACGACTCTCGCCGGTTCGACTTCTTCTCCCATGTACCGGAAGCCACGCGCACGCTGACCGAGTTGTATTCCAACTCAGGCACGCCAGCCAGTTATCGGGAAATGGACGGCAACGGCGTACATGCTTATAAGTTGATCAATTCAAAAGGTGAGGTGCATTACGTAAAGTTTCACTGGAAGAGTTTGCAAGGCATAAAGAATCTGGCGCCTAAAGAAGTGACGAAAGTTCAAGGTCAGGACTACAGTCATATGACCAATGACTTGGTGACAAACATCAATAAAGGCAATTTTCCGAAGTGGGACTTGTACATTCAGGTTCTGAAACCGCAAGACTTGTCCAAGTTTGATTTCGATCCGCTGGATGCAACCAAGATCTGGCCGGGTATTCCAGAGCGAAAAGTTGGACAAATGGTACTGAACCGTAATCCGGCAAACGTGTTTCAGGAAACCGAACAAGTTGCCATGGCGCCGGCCAATGTTGTGCCGGGTATCGAGCCGTCGGAAGATCGTTTATTGCAAGGCCGAGTATTCTCTTATGCCGACACGCAAATGTATCGCCTGGGTGCCAACGCCCTGCAACTACCGATCAACGCGCCAAAAGTTGCGGTGAATAATGGCAATCAGGACGGTGCGATGAATGGGGGTGCCAGCCACTCCGGCGTGAACTATCAGCCGAGCCGTTTGCAACCGCGCGAAGAGACGCAAAGCGCGCGTTACAGCCCATCGGCGCTATCGGGCAGCACCCAGCAGGCGAAAATTCAGCGTGAGCAGAACTTCAGGCAGGCCGGCGATCTGTATCGCTCGTTCAGCAAAAAGGAACGTCGTGATCTGATCGACAGCTTTGGCGGCTCGCTGGCCACCACTGATGACGAGAGCAAGCACATCATCCTGTCCTTCCTTTATAAGGCTGATCCCGAATACGGCACCGGCGTGACTAAAGTGGCCATGGGCGACCTGAGCCGAGTCAAGGCGCTGGCGGCCAAACTGGTCGACTGATTCAGCGTTGATGCGACGCGGGGTCTGAATCCGGGCCTCGTTTCGCTCAAGGAGAGTGCTTATGCGTATCTGTCTTTTGTGGCTATCGGGTTGTCTGTCGTTCGCCGCGTGGGCGGCCTCCCCTGAACAGGGGCCCGACGCGATCAAGGCTCAACTTCAGGATTACTATTTCGACGCGGCCCGACGCGGCGACGTACCGATGCTGGACACCTTCATCGAGTCCGGTTACTCCCTCGATACCCGCGACAGCAAGGGTTACACCGCGCTGATTCTGGCGGCGTATCACGGTCAGGCGCCGGCGGTTGAAAGGTTGCTCGCCGCCGGGGCCGATGCCTGTGCTCAGGATCAACGCGGTAACACGGCGTTGATGGGGGCGATTTTCAAGGGCGAGTTGCAGATTGCTCGCCGCCTGATGGCGACCGACTGCAGCCCCGACCAGCGTAACAGCGCCGGGCAGACGGCAGCCATGTACGCCGGATTGTTCAAACGCCTTGAGTTGCTCGACGCACTCAAGGCCAAAGGTGCCGACCTGAATGCCGAAGATCCGCTGGGCAACAGCCCCACGCGTCTGGCCGGCGGAGAAATCCGCACCGCCGCGCCGCGCTGATCGGTGATGGCTGCGTTATCATCGCGGTTTTGCCCCGGGGGTTCAGATGGCCAAGGCCAAGCGCATGTACGGCTGCACCGAGTGCGGCGCCACTTTTCCCAAATGGGCCGGCCAGTGCGGTGAGTGTGGTGCCTGGAACACCCTGACTGAAACCATGATCGAAAGCGGCGGGGCCACCGCGCCCACCGGTCGTACCGGTTGGGCCGGGCAGCAGGCGCAGATCAAGACGCTGGCCGAAGTCAGCATTGAAGAGATTCCGCGGTTTTCCACCGCGTCGGGCGAACTCGATCGCGTGCTCGGCGGCGGTCTGGTGGATGGTTCGGTGGTGCTGATTGGCGGCGATCCGGGGATCGGCAAATCGACAATTCTGTTGCAGACCCTGTGTAACCTTGCCAAGAGCATGCCGGCGCTGTACGTCACCGGCGAAGAGTCTCAGCAACAAGTGGCCATGCGCGCGCGCCGTCTCGGCTTGCCCCAGGATCAACTGCGGGTGATGACTGAAACCTGTATCGAAACCATCATCGCCACCGCCCGTCAGGAAAAACCCAAGGTGATGGTGATCGACTCGATCCAGACGATCTTCACCGAACAATTGCAGTCGGCGCCTGGTGGTGTCTCCCAGGTGCGGGAGAGTGCGGCGCTGCTGGTGCGTTATGCCAAGCAAAGCGGCACGGCGATTTTCCTTGTCGGTCATGTCACCAAGGAGGGCGCGCTTGCCGGGCCTCGCGTGCTGGAGCACATGGTCGATACGGTGCTGTATTTCGAAGGCGAGTCCGACGGACGCTTGCGTTTGTTGCGCGCGGTGAAGAATCGTTTTGGCGCGGTCAATGAGTTGGGCGTGTTCGGCATGACCGACAAGGGGTTGAAAGAAGTCTCTAATCCTTCGGCGATTTTTCTGACGCGTGCTCAGGAAGAAGTCCCGGGCAGCGTGGTGATGGCAACGTGGGAAGGCACTCGGCCGATGTTGGTGGAAGTGCAGGCGTTGGTCGATGACAGCCACTTGGCCAACCCGCGCCGGGTAACGTTGGGGCTGGATCAGAACCGGTTGGCGATGTTACTGGCGGTTTTGCATCGGCACGGCGGTATTCCGACTCACGATCAGGACGTGTTTCTCAATGTGGTCGGCGGGGTGAAGGTGCTGGAGACGGCCTCTGACCTGGCATTGATGGCGGCGGTGATGTCGAGCTTGCGTAATCGGCCATTGCCCCATGATCTGCTGGTGTTTGGTGAAGTAGGCTTGTCTGGCGAAGTGCGTCCGGTGCCGAGTGGGCAGGAACGTTTGAAGGAAGCGGCCAAGCATGGCTTCAAACGGGCGATCGTGCCCAAGGGTAATGCGCCGAAGGAGTCACCGCCGGGGCTGCAGATCATTGCCGTGACCCGCCTGGAACAGGCCCTCGACGCGCTCTTCGAATAAACACTCAGCACCTTGGTGGGAGCGGTAGTGGCTTCTAGATTTCGATCAGAGCGCCCAACTCGCGCTCCAGCTCCTGCGGATCGCCCAGGTTGAACTCAATCAAGCGCCGCAGGCGTTCGATGGACTCCAGGTTGATGTGCTTGCAGACGAAGCCGAGCTGGCCATGGTCGTCATGGGTCAGTTGCGCATCCATCTTGATGACGACCTCATCGTTGAGATGGATATCGACCAGGAAATGCCGCTCCCGATCACCTGGCCACGGCTCAGGCTTTTCGATCAACAGACCCTTTAACGACAGGTCGATCAACTTCACTGGCCAGATGTACTCACCCTGTCTCAGCTCGGTTTTGGCATCGAACGCGATGCGTTTGAAACGGCGACGCTCGTCAGGTTGTTCGCTCATGGCGCAATCCTCCGGATGTTCGCTGACTATAGACCCGCATTCTTCAACCGTGCCAGTGCAGACAAGCGTCTAGACCAACGTCGGGGTATGGCCTTTGTCGCCAGTAGCGCTAAACTCGGGGTGGCTGTCTTTCTTGTCCACCCTGGCTGGAATAAAAAAATGAAAAATAATAATAGCCTGCTACGCCACTTACCCTGGCTAGTGCTGGCAATCGTAGGAGCGTGCGCCCTGGGCGTAGTGGCATTGCGCCGAGGCGAGGCGATCAACGCCTTGTGGATTGTGGTCGCTGCCGTGGCCATTTATCTGGTTGCGTATCGTTACTACAGCCTGTTCATCGCGAACAATGTGATGCAACTCGATGCGCGTCGGGCCACCCCCGCCGTGCTCAACAACGACGGTCTGGACTACGTTCCAACCAACAAACACATTCTCTTCGGTCACCACTTCGCGGCCATTGCTGGCGCGGGGCCGTTGGTCGGCCCGGTATTGGCAGCGCAGATGGGGTATTTGCCCGGCACGCTTTGGCTGATTGCCGGTGTGGTGCTGGCGGGCGCGGTGCAGGACTTCATGGTGCTGTTCATGTCGACCCGCCGCAACGGCCGATCCCTGGGCGACATGGTGCGTGAAGAAATGGGCCGCATTCCCGGCACCATCGCACTGTTCGGCTGCTTCCTGATCATGATCATCATCCTTGCGGTGCTGGCGCTGATCGTGGTGAAAGCGCTGGCGGAGAGCCCGTGGGGCATCTTCACCGTGATGGCGACCATCCCGATCGCGATGTTCATGGGCATTTACATGCGCTACATCCGTCCGGGTCGCATCGGCGAGATCTCGGTGATTGGCGTGGTGCTGCTGCTCGGTTCGATCTGGCTGGGTGGGCAGATTGCCGCTGATCCGGTGTGGGCCAAGGCCTTCAGTTTCACCGGCATTCAAATCACCTGGATGCTGATCGGTTACGGCTTCGTGGCGGCGGTTCTGCCGGTATGGCTGATCCTTGCGCCGCGTGACTACCTGTCGACCTTCCTCAAGATCGGTACGATCATCGCGTTGGCGATTGGCATTCTGGTGACCATGCCTGAGCTGAAAATGCCGGCATTGACCCAGTTCGTCGACGGCACCGGCCCTGTGTGGAAGGGCGGTCTGTTCCCGTTCCTGTTCATCACCATTGCCTGTGGTGCGGTGTCGGGTTTCCACGCGCTGATCTCCTCCGGCACCACGCCGAAGCTGCTGGATAACGAAACCAACGCCCGTTACATCGGTTACGGCGGCATGCTGATGGAATCGTTCGTCGCCATCATGGCCATGGTGGCGGCTTCGGTGATCGAACCGGGCGTCTACTTCGCCATGAACAGCCCGGCCGCCGTGGTGGGTGGGGATGTTGCGTCAGTGGCGCAGATGGTCAGCAGTTGGGGGTTTGCGATCACGCCTGAGGCGCTGCAAGCCGTCGCCCATGACATCGGTGAAACCACCATTCTGGCCCGTGCCGGTGGTGCGCCGACCCTGGCGGTGGGGATCGCGCAAATCCTGCACAGTGTCCTGCCGGGTGAAAACACCATGGCGTTCTGGTACCACTTTGCGATCCTGTTCGAAGCGCTGTTCATCCTTACCGCTGTGGACGCTGGCACCCGTGCCGGACGTTTCATGCTCCAGGATCTGCTCGGCTCTTTCGTTCCTGCGCTCAAGCGTACCGAGTCGTGGACGGCCAACCTGATTGCCACCGCCGGTTGTGTGGCAATGTGGGGCTGGTTGCTGTACCAAGGCGTGATCGATCCACTGGGCGGCATCAACACCTTGTGGCCGCTGTTCGGTATCTCCAACCAGATGCTGGCCGGTATCGCGCTGATGCTCGGCACTGTGGTTCTGATCAAAATGAAGCGTCAGCGCTACATTTGGGTCACGCTGCTGCCAGCCACCTGGCTGCTGATCTGCACCACGACGGCGGGTTTCATCAAACTGTTCGACGCCAACCCGGCAATCGGTTTCCTGTCGCTGGCCAAGAAGTACAGCGATGCCTTGGCCAACGGTCAGATTATTGCCCCGGCCAAGAGCATCGATCAGATGCAGCACGTCATTTTCAATGCTTACACCAATGCCACGCTGACCGCGCTGTTCCTGTTCGTGGTATTCAGCATCCTGTTCTATGCGCTCAAAGTCGGCATCGCCGCCTGGGGCAAAAAAGAGCGTACGGATAAAGAATCGCCATTCCAGGCTCTGCCGGATGCGTAACCAGAGGATTGCACCATGTTCAATGACCTGAGTCGCCTCGGTAAATACCTCGGTCAGGCTGCGCGCTTGATGGTCGGCATGCCCGACTACGACACCTACGTCGAGCATATGCAAACCAAGCACCCGGACAAACCGGTGATGAGCTACGAGATGTTCTTCCGCGAACGTCAGGAAGCCCGTTACGGTGGCAAGGGTGGGCCCAAGTGCTGTTGAGCTGACAGCCTGAGGTTGCTGCAATCCCCCTGTGGGAGCGGGCTTGCTCGCGAAAGCGCAGTGTCAGTTGATGATTGTTCTGACTGATGCACCGCCTTCGCGAGCAAGCCCGCTCCCACATTTGTTTTGTGTTTCTTTTAAGGAGATCGAGTTTTGTCCTCTCCCATTCCGGTCACGGTACTCAGTGGTTTCCTCGGTGCCGGCAAAACCACCTTGCTGCGCCATCTATTGAAAGCCGAGCACGGCCTGAAAATCGCCGTGATCGAAAACGAATTCAGCGACGCCGGCATCGACACGCAGTTGCTGGGCGACGAGCCGGTGCAAGTCATGACCCTGGCCAATGGCTGCGTCTGCTGCACCATCCACACCGATCTGACCAAAGCGCTGTACCTGCTGCTCGAACGGCTGGACAGCGGCGAAATCGCTTTCGACCGCCTGGTGATCGAATGCACCGGTCTGGCCGATCCGGCGCCAGTCGCGCAAACCTTCTTCATTGATGAAGAATTGCGTGAGCGCTACATTCTCGACGGCATCATCACACTGGTCGACGCGGCCCACGCCGAGCAGCACCTGACCCAGACCATCGCCCAGGCGCAGATTGGTTTCGCCGACCGCTTGCTGGTGAGCAAGACCGATCTGGTCGACGAAGCGGCATTCACGGCGCTGAGCGAACGGCTGACGCGGATCAACCGTCGTGCACCGATTCGTGTGGTCGAACACGGCAATATCGATCTGGCCGAGTTGCTCGATGTGCGCGGCTTCAACCTCAATGCCGACCTGGGTGGCGGGCTGAGTCTGCGGCCGGTGAGCCAGGCGCCGTCCATCGACCGCATCTCCAGTCTGGTGCTGCGCACTGAGCAACCGCTGGATATCGATCAGCTCAGTGAATTCATGAATGAGTTGCTGGAGGAGCACGGCAAGCAATTGCTGCGCTACAAAGGCGTGCTGCACATTGCCGGTGAAGATCGACGGTTGGTGTTTCAGGGCGTTTTGAAACTCTACGGTTTCGACTGGGATACGGAGTGGGCCGAGGGTGAGGCGCGGGACAGTGTGATCGTGTTTATTGCCGATGATTTGCCGGAAGAGAAAATTCGGGCGGGGTTTGCCAGGGTGGCGGCGCAAGGCTAAATGTTTGCGCAGGCATTAAGGGCCTCTTCGCGAACAAGCCCGCTCCCACAGGTTATGGGGTTGGTCACAAAATCTGTGGTCACCCTCAATCACTGTGGGGGCGGGCCCGCGATGGCGATCATCCGGTGGCGCACTGTTCATTGACGCAATACAACAGAGTGTCTTCCAGATGATCCAGATGTTGGTTCATCAGCATTGCGGCCTTTGCAGCATCCCCATTTTCCACTGCTTCAACAATCGCCAGATGCTCCTGCCACGCGCAATAACGGCGCGTCGATCCATCACAGCGCGCAATCGCCAATGACGTCAGCGGCACCAGACTGCCGAGAAAATGCGCCAGCGGTGCATTCCCCGCCATGTGCGCCAGTTGCAGGTGGAACTCCCCGGACAACCGAATCGCCATCGCCCGCCGATCCTGCTCGACAGCCTGGCGTTCACGTTCGATCAACGCTCGCAGGCGTTTCAATTCTTCGGCTTGTGGCCGCAGACAAGCCAGGCGCACCAGCGTGCTTTCGGTCAGGCGCCGTGCATGCAGGGTTTGCCGCGTTTGTTCGGCATTCAGCGCGGTGACACGCGGACGATGATTGGCGCGCAACACAATGATGTGTTCATGGGACAGCTGCGTCAGCACCCGCCGCACGTCCGCACGGCTGACACCGAACATCTGCCTGAGGCTGTCTTCGGTGAAACGGCTGGCAGCATCGAGACGCTGTTCGAGGATCGCGTCGAACAGTCGCGGATACAGATCGCCCACCGGCACTTGCAGGCGGGAGAAGGGCAGGGCCGCCGAGGTTTGGCGAGGGTGCGACGGCGTGGCAAGACTGTTCATGGCCGGTCTCCAGTGTGAAGAAATTCAGGTGTTCAAGTGGTCTTCCGGAATGTTCAGCTCGATGCCCATCCGCTGGCCTTCGCGCAGGATGTGTCGACGCATTTCGGCACTGGCCTGAGCGCTGTTTTTGCTGCGGATCGCGCGCACCACCGCTTCGTTTTCTTCGAGGCGTTCGGCCAGATGTTCCGGGGAATTGCGCAGCACGTCGGCACTTTGCTTGAGGGCGTTGCTGGTCTGTTGCACCACGCTTTGGAAAATCGGGTTTGAGGTCAGGGTGAACAATTCTTCGTGGAAGGCGATGTAGGCGCTGACCCCGGCTTCGCTGTCGCCGGCCTCCAGGGCTTCGCGCATGTCCATCAGGGTCAGGCGCAACTGGCCGACTTCCTTGCTGCTGATCGATTGGGCCACGAGGCCGACAATGAACGGCTCCAGGGTGTAGCGCAGTTGCAGCACGTCTTCGAGGCTGGCGCCGGCCACTGCGCTGTCGTGGCTTTGGCTGTCACTCCGTTGCGCGTCGAGCACCACCACGCCTTTGCCCGGCATCGAGCGCACCAGGCCGAGGGTTTCCAGGACGATCACCGCTTCGCGCAGGCTCGGGCGGCTGATGCCCAGTTGTTCGGCCAGTTCGCGCTGGCCGGGCAGCATGTCGCCGGAGCGCCACTGACCACGGGCCAGCGCGGCCCGGAGTTTTTCTACGACTGAGTTGACGACGGTTGAGGTGGTAATCACTTGTCTTGCTCCATGAGCCGTGCCTGCGGGTCAGCAGGCACGGCGGTCATTCAAAATTCTTTGGCGGCTGCTTGAGCGACCGGTTTTCTCGCTTGAAAGGTATAGCCCTGCTGACCGCTGAGCACCTTGTTCGCGCGTTGCACATCGATGTCCTTTTCCCAGCGCGCGATGGCGACGGTGGCGACGCAGTTGCCGATCAGGTTGGTCAGCGCTCGGCCGATGCCCATGAACCAGTCCACCGCCAACACCAACACCAGACCGACCACGGGGATGGCGGGAATCGCCGTCAGCGTTGCGGCGAGAATCACCAGCGCCGAACCGGGAATGCCGTGGGCACCTTTGGAGGTGATCAGCGATACCAGCAGAATGGTCAGCAGATCGGTCATGGCCAGCGGTGTGCCGGTGGCGTTGGCGATGAACACGATGGCCAGGGTCAGGTAGATCGAGAAACCGTCGAGGTTGAACGAGTAACCGGTCGGAATCACCAGCCCGACGGTCGAGCTGCCGATGCCCAGATGTTCCAGTTTGCGCATGATCTGTGGCAATACGGCGTCGGAGGACGCGGTGCCCATGACGATCAGCATTTCTTCACGCAGGTACTTGAGCAGCGGCCACAGGCGCAGTCCGGACAAGCGCATTACCAAGCCAAGAATCAAAGCGACAAAGGCCATGCACGTCAGATAGAACAAACCGACCAGACTGCCCAGATGCTGCAGCGAATCCAGGCCATATTTGCTGGTGGTAAACGCGATGGCGCCGAACACGCCAATCGGCGCCAGACGCACGATCATGCCCATGATCCGGAAGATCACATGGCTCAGCTCGTTGATCAGCCGCGAGATCCCGGAGGCGGCTTCGCCGACCAGATTCAATGCGCTGCCGAACAGCACCGAGAACAACAGCACTTGCAAAATGTTGTTGTCGGCAAAGGCACCGATGACGGAGGTCGGGATCAGATCCATCAGGAACTGCGTGGTGGTGTGTATGTGCTGGCCGCGTTCGGCGATATCGCCGATGTCGGCGGCGGACAGTTGCTCCAGATGGATATTGGCGCCGCTGCCGATCCCGGTGCTGAACGCAAACACCAGGCCGATCACCAAGGCGATGGTGGTGAGCACTTCAAAATAGATGACTGACTTGAGGCCGATGCGCCCGACCTTCTTCAGGTCGCCCGCGCCACTGATGCCGCTGACCACTACGCAGAAGACGATCAGGCCGATGAGCATCTTGATCAGTTTGATGAAACCGTCGCCGAGGGGTTTGAGCTGGGCGGAATATTCGGGAAGGGTCAGCCCGCAGACGATGCCGAGCACCAGTCCGAGAACCACTTGGAGGAAGATTGAACGCGAGCACCATCTGAGCATGGGAGGAATCCTGGTCGGTGTCCTGGCTGCCGTGTGCGGGGCACATCAGATTCAGGACTTAATTATTGTGGTCTTACCGGTATGTCCAGTGCAGGCGCAGTCTAGGCGCTGTTTTTTACGGATCGCAAGTTAAAAATGACGAATTGGCATGACCGGTCTTACCAGTTGTGCGCAATCCCCCGATCTTGAGCGGTTGTTGACCCGAAACTTTTTTGCAGGCGAAAAAAAACCGGCCATCACTGGCCGGTTCTTCATGCTGCGGGTTTAACGTCGCACTTAAGCGCCGTAGACCGGCAGTTTCTTGCAGATGGCTTTGACTTTCTCACGAACGGCGTCGATCACCGCTTCGTTGTTCAGGTCAGCCAGGATGTCGCAGATCCAGCCGGCCAGTTCTTTGCACTCTGCTTCCTTGAAGCCACGCGTGGTCACAGCCGGCGTACCGAAGCGCAGGCCGGAGGTGACGAATGGCGAGCGTGGATCGTTAGGCACGGAGTTCTTGTTCACGGTGATGAACGCTTTGCCCAGCGCGGCGTCGGCGTCTTTACCGGAGATGTCCTGCTTGATCAGCGACAGCAGGAACAGGTGGTTTTCAGTACCGCCGGAGACCACGTCGAAACCGCGCTCGATGAACACGCCGGCCATGGCTTTGGCGTTTTTCACCACTTGTTGCTGGTAAGTCTTGAACTCAGGCTGCAGCGCTTCCTTGAAGCAGATCGCTTTGGCGGCAATCACGTGCTCCAGCGGGCCACCCTGGGCGCCCGGGAATACGGCGGAGTTCAGCTTCTTCTCGATGTCGGCGTTGGCGCGAGCCAGGATCAGGCCGCCACGCGGACCGCGCAGGGTCTTGTGGGTGGTGGTGGTCACCACGTCAGCGAAAGGCACCGGGTTCGGGTAGACGCCCGCGGCGACCAGACCGGCCACGTGAGCCATGTCGACGAACAGGTAAGCGCCAACCTTGTCAGCGATCGCGCGAAAGCGTGGGAAATCCAGAATCTGCGAGTAGGCAGAGAAACCGGCCACGATCATTTTCGGCTTGTGCTCAACAGCCAGACGCTCGACTTCGTCGTAGTCGATCAGGCCGTTGGCGTCGATGCCGTACTGCACCGCGTTGTACAGCTTGCCGGAGGAGGAAACGCTGGCGCCGTGGGTCAGGTGACCACCGTGGGCCAGGCTCATGCCCAGAATGGTGTCGCCACCTTGCAGCAGCGCCAGGTAGACAGCGGCGTTGGCTTGGGAACCGGCGTGCGGCTGAACGTTGGCGTAATCGGCGCCGAACAGTTCTTTGGCGCGGTCGATGGCCAGTTGCTCAACCACGTCGACGAACTCGCAACCACCGTAGTAGCGCTTGCCCGGATAACCTTCGGCGTACTTGTTGGTCAGTACCGAGCCTTGAGCCTCCATCACCGCAGGGCTGGTGTAGTTTTCCGAAGCGATCAGCTCGATGTGTTCTTCCTGGCGCTGAGCTTCTTGCTCCATGGCGGCAAAAAGATCGGCGTCGTACTTGGCAATAGTCAAATCACGGCTGAACATGGCGGTCCTCAAGGATCGGGGGCAGAAAAGGGGGGCATTCTAACCCAATGGGTTTTGGATGGCATATGAAACGACATCATGTCGCAGACAAGTGGCATTCATGACAGATGTGCGGTGTTTTTACTGGCCGCTTCGCGAGCCGGCTCGCTCACGCTAACCGAGGCCAGCCTGCGATTTTGTGATCGACATCAATCCTTGTGGAAGCGAGCCTGCTCGCGAAGGCCGCGCCACAGATTTTCAGTCGAACATGAAGAGCGCATCGTTACTGAATTGCGCCTCGAACCGGCTCGCCGGCATTGGCCTTCCAAACAGATACCCCTGCACCTCATCGCAGCCATGCTCACGCAGGAAGTCCAATTGCTCATGGGTTTCCACACCTTCGGCGATCACCGCCAGGTTCAGGCTGTGGGCCATGGCGATGATCGCCCGGGCAATCTGTGCGTCCTGCTCGCCGGACGGCAGGCCGTCAACGAAGGTGCGGTCGATCTTCAGCACGTCGATCGGGAATTGCTTGAGGTAGTTGAGCGATGAATAACCGGTGCCGAAGTCGTCGACCGCAATGCTCAGGCCCAGGTTTTTCAGCCCGTCGAGAATCTGCATCGCCTCGCAGACTTCGCGCATCAGGATGCTTTCGGTCAGTTCCAGCTCCAGGCACGCCGGCGGCAGGCCGGTTTCCTTGAGGATATTGGCGATTCGCGTGCCAAGTTGGCCGTCGGAGAACTGCCGCGCCGAGATGTTCACCGACACTTTGGGCACACGCACGCGGTTCTGGTGCCAGGTCTTGAGTTGGCGACATGCTTCGCCGATCACCCAATCACCGACGTCTACCACCAGCCCGAGTTCTTCCAGTACCGGAATGAAATCTCCCGGCGGCACCAGTCCGCGACGCGGATGACGCCAGCGCAGCAGCGCTTCGGCGCCGGTCAGGCGTTTGCCGTCGCCACTGAATTGCGGCTGGTAATACAGGACGAATTCGTTCTGCTCCAAGGCATGGCGCAGGTCGCTTTCCAGCTCCAGGCGCTCAAGCGCACTGGCGTTCATGTCGGCCTGATAGAACTGGAAGTTGTTCTTGCCGCGTTCCTTGGCGTGGTACATCGCGGTGTCGGCGTTCTTCATCAACTGGCTGAGCTCGTTGCCATCCTGCGGGCTCAGGGCGATGCCGATACTGGCCGTGACGAAGAACTCGCGGCCTTCAAGCACGAACGGGCGCACCAGACTCGCAAGAATTTGCTCGGCCACATGGATCGCGCGGTTCAGCGCCATCTCGCGGCTGGAGCGATGTTGCAGCAGCAGGGTGAATTCGTCGCCGCCCATCCGCGCCACGGTGTCGTCATCGTCGACGCAGGCCAGCAGGCGCGTGGCCATGTCCTTGAGCATGCGGTCGCCGGCGGCGTGGCCGAGGGAGTCGTTGATTGGCTTGAAGCGGTCGAGGTCGAGGAACATCAACACCACCCAGGACTTCTGCCGCTCGGCCGATTGCAGTGCGGTGTGCAGACGATCCTGGAACAGTGTGCGGTTCGGCAGGTGGGTCAGGGCGTCGTAATAGGCGAGACGATGAATCCGTTGCTCGCTGGCCTTGCGCTCACTGATGTCGCTGAAGAAGCACACGTAACTGGCCAGGTCGCCTTCGTCATCGAGCACGGCAGTGATGCCGACCCATGCCGGGTAATGTTCGCCGTTACGGCGCTTGAGCCAGACCTCGCCTTCCCAGGTGTTGTGCTGATGCAGTTGCTTGAGCACGTAACGCAGGTGCGCATCCTGTTGCTCGTCGACGGTGAGCATGTTCGGCAACTGGTCGAGCACTTCGCTGACCGCATAACCACTGACGCGGCTGAAGGCTTCGTTGGCCTGGACGATGTACCCGGCCGGGTCGGTGATCAGGATCGCCGACGTAGAATGCTCGAATACGGTGGCCGCCATGCGCAGGTCTTTCTCGGCGCGGCGCTGTTGGCTGATGTCGCGTCCGACGCCGAGCACGCCTTCAAACGCGCCGTGCTCGTCCCACACCAGCACCAGTCGCAACTCGATCGGGATCTTGCGGCCATCGGCGCGCAGGCAGTCGAACAGGAATAACTGCGTCTGCACTTGATTGCGCAAGATTGCCAGTTGCTCGGGTTTGTCCAGCGCCTTGCTGACCCGATCCATCAGGGTGTAAATATCGCTCAGTTGCTGCGGATTGGCGATGGTCGATTGCCAGCCGTTCTGGAAAATCCACTCGGCGTCGTAACCCAGCACCGCTTGCACCGACGGGCTGACGTAGTTCAGCGAGAGCTTGCTGTCGGTGGAAAAAATCACGTCGCTGATGCTTTCGGCGAGCATGCGGTAGCGCTGTTCGCTGTCGCGCAGCGATTCGCTGGCCTCGATTTGCTCGGTGATGTCTTTGGCCACACCGATGATCCGCGTGACCTGATCATGTTTGTCGCGGGCCAGCGCTTGTTCACGAATATCGAAGCGCCGCCATTCGCCGTCGCGGTGCCGGAAGCGCAACTGGCACTGAAGCAGTTGACTGTAACCGGCGTGACGCTGCATCTGACGCGAGCGATGGTAATAGTCGGCGTCTTCCGGATGCAGGAGTATTTCCCAGAAGTACTCGCCCATTTGATGCAGTTCGGTGCGGTTGTAGCCCAGCGTTTGGCCGAGGTGGTGGTTGCTGAAAATCATCCGTTGGCTGACCACGTCTTGCACATACAGATGATCCGGCACGGTACGCACCACGTCCGACCAGAAACCTTCGCGCTCCAGCAGCGACAGTTCGATGAGTTTACGGCTGGTGATGTCGTTGATGCTCAGGATCACCGCTTTATAGTCGTGCTGCTCCTGCGGCAGGCGTAGAACCATCCACAGGTGTTGATCGCGACCGTTGGTGTCCGGCAGTTTGATTTCCAGTTCCAGCTGACTTTGCTGTTGAAGTACGGCGTCGAGTACCTGATTGCCGATCGCGCAGTGAGGGTGCGGATGACCGTCGATCAACAGTTGCCAGGCGTCGTCGCAGGAGTTGACGTTGAGCAATTGCAGCGCTACCTGATTGACTTCGGTAACGCGCAATTCCTGCAACACCTGCTGACGCTGTTGCGGCTGGTCGAGCCAGGCCTTGAGTTGATCGCTGCTCTGGATCTGCGCCTTGTCGAAAAACTGTTTCAGGCCGGAGAGGTCCAGCACGCACAAGGCGACGCCGGTGCCGTCGAAGATGTCCTGATAACGCCGGCGCCCCTCATGAACCTGGCGCTGACGGCGACGCATGTTCAATAGTGCGATCACCGGCAGCAGCGAGAAGGCCAGGCCCAGTAGGCATTTGCCGATGAACGCGGGCAGCAATTCTTCGAGCACGCGCTGGCGGTCGAACAAACCACGCAGTTGCCAATCGCTGCTGCTCAGCGCAACGGTGAGCACGGTGTTGGCCAGATCGTCGGGACTCAGCACGCCTGGCTTGGCGGATGACAGTATTTCGTCGCGACTGATGATCTGGTGGTTGAGGCGGTTTTCCACCAGCCACAGCGGACGCAGGCCGGTTTCACTCTGCTTGGTCAGCGAGTCGAAGAATGTCGGGGTCAGGCGCAGTGCCCAATAACCACGAACGTTGCCGCTGGCCTGATGCAATAACAGGTGTACCACCGAGCCATCGTCGGCATTGCTGAAGTAGTGCGCTTGGGCGCGGCTGCGGCGTACCAGTTCGCTAAGGTAGTCGGCGTCGGAGCTTTCGGCACTGCTGTCGCTGAGGATTCTCCCGGAGGGGCTGAGCAACGCCAGGCTGCGCAGGTCCGGCAGTGATTTTTGAAGCTTGCGTAACAGCGCCTGCTGTTCGTCGGCTGATTGCGGTTGTTCGACGATCGGTAGCAGATTGAGGGCAATTTGCGCATTCAGCGCCATGTTCAGGCTGACCTGAGAGGCGAGGTCGGCGGTGTAATCGATGGTGTATTGGCGCTGGTTTTTCTGGGTTTCGTGCAATTGATCAAGCAATTGCCAGAACAGCAACGCCAGCAACAAGAGCACCAATGTGGCCAGCGCACCCTTTAATGTTCCGCGCAGGGGGGAGCCTGGCGCCGGTTGGGAGCTGCTCACGGAGGCTGGCGGAGTGACTTTGGACAAGCTGTAATCCTGCGGTTTGGCTGGACTGGCGCGACGTGCACTATAAGCCGGACGCCCGAAGGGCGGCTAGCATGCCTTGAGTCGTGGCGAAGTGCCAGCCCCGCGCGGCTGGACTGCCACCGGTCATTCAGGTAGCTTTGCCGGTTACGCGGGAGCGTTCCAGCTCCTAGACTCAGACTTTTTTCAGCGCGCACGCATTGATCAACATCAAGTGAACGACGCGCACGGTCTGGCCGGGCATCGCCTGCGCTCCAATCATTCATCTGTCACTGACCCAAGGTTCTCCATGGCTCAATACGTCTTCACCATGCATCGGCTGGGCAAAGTTGTTCCGCCGAAGCGGGAAATCCTGAAAAACATTTCTCTGTCGTTCTTCCCCGGCGCCAAGATCGGCGTACTCGGCCTCAACGGTTCGGGTAAGTCCACGCTGCTGAAAATCATGGCCGGCGTCGACACCGAGTTCGAGGGCGAAGCCCGTCCGATGCCGGACCTGAACATCGGTTATCTGCCGCAAGAGCCACAACTTGACCCCACCAAGACCGTGCGTGAAGTGGTCGAGGAAGCGGTCAGCGTGATCAAGAACGCCCAGGCGCGCCTGGACGAGGTCTACGCGGCTTACGCTGAAGAAGATGCCGACTTCGACAAACTGGCGGCAGAACAGGCCAAGCTCGAAGCCATCCTGCAAGCCAGCGACGGTCACAACCTGGATCGCCAACTGGAAGTCGCCGCCGATGCGCTGCGTCTGCCGGCGTGGGATGCCAAGGTCGAACATTTGTCCGGCGGTGAAAAACGCCGTGTGGCCCTGTGCCGTCTGCTGCTGTCCGCCCCGGACATGCTGCTGCTCGACGAACCGACCAACCACTTGGACGCTGACTCCGTGGCGTGGCTGGAGCACTTCCTGCACGACTTCCCGGGCACCGTGGTTGCGATCACGCACGACCGTTACTTCCTCGACAACGTCGCGGGCTGGATTCTGGAACTCGACCGCGGCGCGGGCATTCCTTACGAGGGCAACTACTCGGGTTGGCTCGAAGCCAAGTCCGATCGTCTGGCGGCCGAATCCAAGCAGCAGTCGGCTCACGAAAAAGCCATGAAAGAAGAACTGGAGTGGGTGCGCAAAGGCGCCAAGGCCCGCCAGTCGAAATCCAAGGCTCGTCTGCAACGCTTCGAAGAAATGCAGTCGCAGGAATTCCAGAAGCGCAGCGAAACCAACGAGATCTACATCCCGGCCGGTCCGCGCCTGGGCGACAAAGTCATCGAGTTCAAGAACGTCACCAAGGGCTACGGCGATCGCGTGTTGATCGACAACCTGTCGTTCTCCATGCCTAAAGGCGCCATTGTCGGCGTGATTGGCGGTAACGGTGCCGGTAAGTCGACCCTGTTCCGCATGCTGATGGGCAAGGAAACGCCGGATTCGGGCTCCATCGAAGTCGGCGAAACCGTGCAACTGGCCTGCGTCGATCAGAGCCGCGAAGACCTCGACGGCAGCAAGACGGTGTTCCAGCAGATCTCCGACGGTTCGGACCAGATCCGCATCGGCAACTACGAGATTCCGTCGCGTACCTACGTCGGTCGTTTCAACTTCAAGGGCGGCGATCAGCAGAAGTTCGTCAAGGACCTGTCCGGTGGTGAGCGCGGTCGTCTGCACCTGGCGCTGACCCTGAAAGAGGGCGGCAACGTCCTGCTGCTCGACGAACCGTCCAACGACCTCGACGTTGAAACCCTGCGTTCGCTGGAAGAAGCCCTGCTGGACTTCCCGGGCGCCGCCATTGTGATCTCTCACGATCGGTGGTTCCTTGACCGCGTCGCGACGCACATCCTGGCGTACGAAGACGACTCCCAGGCGGTGTTCTTCGAAGGCAACTACACCGAGTACGAAGCTGATCGCAAAAAGCGCCTCGGCGAAGCAGCGGCCCAGCCACACCGGGTACGCCACAAGAAACTGGCCTGATACTGGGCGGGTTGCATAAAAAGCGGAGCCTTCGGGCTCCGCTTTTTTGTGCCTGGTTTTTTAGCAGGGCTTTGATGGGCGGCAGGTGAGGTGGGCAACATTGGTCGCCGATGCGATGTGGGCCCAAGGCGTGGTTTACGAAGGTTCGACACGGATCACTTCAATCAGTTGGTCACCGGCGGGGCGCTGCCACAGCACCTCGTCGTTAAGCTGGGCGCCGAGCAATGCCCGGCCCAGTGGTGAGCCCCAGTTGATCAAGCCTTTGGCGGCGTCGGCCTGGTCTTCACCCACCAGTTGCACGCGGCGCTCGGTGTTGTGTTCGTCGGCATAGGTCACCCAACTGCCGATCTGCACCTTGTCGGTAGAGGTCGCGGCGACGGCGACTTGGGCACTGCCCAGACGTTGATTGAAGTAACGCAGATCACGTTCAAGATCGGCCAGACGTTGTTTGTCAGCCTGTTCACCCTTGGCCGATTGCTCGGCGTGCAGGGCTTGCAGCTCGGCGACTTTCCCCTGCAACTGGGCGAGCCCCAGCGGTGTGACGTAATTGGGTTGCGTGCTGACCTGCCGTTCGACGGGCTGATCGGCTTGCGCGGCGGCATTGTCTTCGTTAACGAAAGCGCGGCTCATGGTGTCCTCCTCTTCATAGAGTTTGGGCCATGGTCGCCGGCATTTGGTTTCACTGGATGTCTGGAAGCGACCTACTGCGAGCGGTAAGCCCGCCCGGCGCCCTGATCTTTCTGGCGCTGCCAGGCGCGTTCGCGTTCGTCCCAGTGTTCGTTGCGATACTCCTCGCGACCCTTGTTTTCCAGCATCGCCTGACACTGGCGAAAGCCGTCGGTCCAGCCTTCGGCGTATTGGTTGTCCTTGAGATAGCGCGGCACGTTCTTGCGGAATTCGCCGCTGATCGAGCCGGCCGCTTGCCGGCCGCTGACACAACCGTCATCAAAACCGTCGGCGAAGGCCGGTGGGTAACCTTTGGCGATCAAATCTTCGTGAGTGGTCTGGCAACCGCCCAGCATCAGCAAAACACCTAGCAAACCCGCACACCGCCACATCGCACTCTCCCGCGCCGGTTCTCGGCTGATAGGGAAAGTCTAGAAGGGGATTCGTCGGGCGTTGGTGAAAGGTGTGTGAGTAATTCGTTGAACACTGGAGATTCCTGTAGGCGGGCTTGCTCGCGAAACCGGTGTGTCAGCCGACATTTGAATCGCCTGACACGACGCCTTCGCGAGCAGGCCCGCTCCCACAGGGGTTATTTGCTGGGCTTCAGATCAGTAGTGATACCACTTCACCTCGAGCATGACTTCGGTTTCAGGCGTGGCCAGATGACTGAACTCGCGTTGCGCACTCAGGCGCAAACCAAGGTTGCGCGACAATTCCCACTGCTGATTCAGGCTCAGGCTACGGCGCACTTCGCCGTTGGTGAAGTAATCACCCTTGGCCTCCAGGCTCAGGTTGCCCAGCGGGTTTTTCCACAGTACGCCGCTGTTGAAGCCTGCGGCTGGCGCAATGAAACCGGCGAAGTCATTGTTGTGTTCGACACGTACCGTGCCCAGGGCAAACCCGAGCACATCTTCGCCCAACTGCCACGTGCCGCCGCCACCACCGTTGACGTGGCTGACCAGGGTTTCGTCATCATGCTTGCCCGGCACACGCTCAAGACCGCCGGTGACTTGCCACGACAATGGCTGCAACAACTCATTGCGCGGCGTCAGCGAGCGAATGGTCGCCAGATCCAGTTGCTGGAATTGCCAGTGGTTGCCTTCGTACTGGCGCAGCTTCATTTGCAGGATTTCGATCTGCGCGCCGAGCGGGAAACTTTCGGCGTTGTCGTTGAGGTCGTGATAGGCCATGCGCAAGCCGTATTCGCCGAACGCACGATCACCACGGGTGCCGAGACCGGCCTGCCAGGTGCGCGATTCGTGGCCGTCTTCAGGCAGGCCCGGTTGCGCAATGTCCAGCTCGGGTGCGGGGTTCTTGTTGATTGCCCGCAGCAGTTCGAAACTGCGTTGCGCTCGTTGCGGATCGCGCTCCTGGCCGTTGGCGCGGTAGCGTTCCAGGCGATAAGCCGCGTCGATGATCAGTGCTTGGCGCTCGCGAGGCAGCGCTTTGAATGTCGGCTCTTGCAGTTGCTGTTGATCGGCGCTGACGTTCAGTACCCACGCCTGTTCGTCATCGGTCAAAGGCTCGGCGCGACTGAGCAGTTCACGTTCACGAGAGGGGCGGTATTGAATGCTTTCCACCAACCCGGCTTCTTTCACCGCTTTGACCGTGTCGGTGGGAATTGCCGTCAGCGGGAATTGTTCGGTCAGGCGCAAACTCGGTCGCGCGACCTGCAGCAATTCGAGCAAGCGGTAGGAGCAGTTTTCGTCGAAGAAGAAATAGTCGAACTGGATCTGCTTCAGCTCCCACACATGCTCGACCATGCGCGCGGTTTCTTCTTGCGTCAGATTGAGCCGGTACTCCCACAGATCGCGGTTTTCCAGGCTGCGGTATTCGGAGAGTTTTTCCTGATACGGCACCAGCGCAAACAGCCCCGGGTAGCCCCCCATCAAGCCTTTCCAGGCGTACAGAATGCTGTTGTCCGAACCTTCGATGTAGGCGCCGAAGTTGATGGCGTAACTGAGCAGCGAGGTCTTGTCGGTCTGCACGTCAGCCTGATCGATGCGCAGCAACGTGTGGCCGAACATCGATGACGGGCTGTTGAGATAAGCCGCGGGGAAGATCATCACCGCGCTGTGCGGCGAAACGTCCTTGAACCACTTTTTGTACTCGGCACACGCAGGCGTTGGCAGGTCGCTCAGGTTGAGTTGCGTTTTTAGCCAGCGCGTGCGGGCGGGGTAGACGCATTGCGCGTGCTGCTCGCCGAGGCTGGCCGGGGCGTACAGCGCTTGTACCGTGGCGGCCAGTTCATGGTCGGGATGTTCATTGCCATCGGGCGCGAGGAAGAATTTCTTGTCGCTGACATAGCTGCGCCAGCCGCCGAGCTTGGCGGTTTCGTAGTGGCCGAGGGAAATCCAGAAGCGGTCATTGGCCAGTTGCTGCAAACGTTGAGGATCGATGGTTGGCGCGGCGGACAGCGGGGCGCAGACACAGAGCGCCAGCCAGGCAAGGCGTTTGAGCATAGTCGGCAACTTAAACAGGAAAGAAAAAAAGACCCAAGGAGGGACGGGCCGAAAAAACAAAACCCGCTTCCCGAAAGAAGCGGGTGGGGTCGAGCTTAAGCCTGAGTGGCGTACTTGGCCAGACGTGGGTCTGACTTCAGAACGGCCAGGGTGTTGGTGTGCACGTCTTCAGCGGTCACGTCAGCCTTGCTGAAGATCTGCTGGAAGTGCTCGTGAGTGACGGCCGCGAAGTGCGCACGGTCTTGCGGCGCCACGCCCAGTACCACGGCATAAGTCGTCAGCGCTTCGCCGTTGCCTTTGGCCATGTCTTCGGACAGCTCGTTCATCATGCCATTCATGGCAATCCAGGATTTGCCGCCGTAGGTCAGCGATGCGTTGGTCGAGCAACCGTTGGTGCCGGACGTCATGCCGAAGGTAGCGTTACCGGACGTGCCGTTGGTGGTGGAAGCGAGGAAGTGAGCCGGGGTGCCACGCTGACCTTCGAACAGCATGTTGCCCCAACCGCAATCCGGGCCGCCCGGGGCTTGCGCCATTGCGTTGATGGATACAGCGGTGAAGAGAGTACCGAGAAGAATCCGTTTCATAGCTTTGTTCTCTTTGTGTGCATACCAATGGACAGGGTTCTGGCCCCCCAAGCTCTGTAGAAACAGATCCAAACGAAGCCAGTGGGCCGGTATTAGTTCCAGCCGCGCAGTTTGGAGTTTAGGCACGTTCCTGGGGTTCCGTGATTTTTTACAAAAGATTTGGCGATAACCCCGATTTCACAGGGGAGGGGGCGGGGGCGACCGGTTGTCTATGCTTTGTCATAGGGCGCGCCTTGCCAGTGGGGTACGGGCAGCGCCAGAATGCCGCTATCTGCCCCGCCTGATTGTTAAGGAAGCCCGATGCCTGATCCTGTTGCTGCCAGCCTGCGTATAGCGCCCGAAGCGCTGACCCGTCCGTTTTCCGCTGAACAGTTCAGCTTCACTACCACCAATGATCTGGAGCCCTTTCGCGGTGTGCTCGGCCAGGAACGTGCGGTCGAAGCCTTGCAGTTCGGTGTGGCCATGCCACGCCCCGGTTACAACGTATTCGTGATGGGCGAGCCCGGCACCGGTCGTTTCTCGTTCGTCAAACGCTACCTGAAAGCCGAAGGCAAACGCCTGCAGACCCCGGCGGACTGGGTCTATGTCAATAATTTCGACGAGCCTCGCGAGCCTCGCGTTCTGGAACTGCCATCGGGTACGGCCGGCTCGTTTATCGGTGACATCAACGGCTTGATCGACAACCTGCTGGCGACCTTCCCGGCCGTGTTCGAGCATCCGTCCTACCAGCAAAAGAAAAGCGCCATCGACCGGGCTTTCAACCAGCGCTACGACAAGGCCCTCGACATCATCGAGCGTCTGGCTCTGGAAAAAGACGTCGCCCTGTACCGCGACAGCAGCAACATCGCCTTCACGCCGATGCTCGACGGCAAGGCGCTGGATGAGGCTGAGTTTTCGCAATTGCCGGAAGCCGATCGCGAACGTTTTCACGATGACATCTCCGGTCTCGAAGAACGCCTGAACGAAGAACTCGCCAGCCTGCCGCAGTGGAAGCGTGAGTCGAACAACCAACTGCGTCAGCTCAACGAAGAAACCATCACCCTGGCCTTGCAGCCGCTGTTGTCGCCGCTGTCGGAGAAATACGCGGAGAACGCCGCCGTCTGCGGTTACCTGCAAGCGATGCAGGTGTACCTGCTCAAAACCGTGGTCGAGCAACTGGTCGATGACAGCAAGACTGACGCCGTTGCGCGCAAACTGCTGGAGGAGCAATACGCACCGAGTCTGGTGGTCGGGCATCCGGCCAGCGGCGGCGCGCCAGTGGTATTCGAACCGCACCCGACTTACGAAAACCTGTTCGGTCGTATCGAATACACCACCGATCAGGGCGCGCTCTACACCACCTATCGCCAGTTGCGTCCAGGCGCGCTGCACCGTGCCAATGGCGGCTTCCTGATTCTTGAAGCGGAAAAAATGCTCAGCGAGCCATTCGTGTGGGATGCGCTCAAGCGCGCTCTGCAATCGCGCAAGCTGAAAATGGAATCGCCGCTGGGCGAGATGGGCCGCTTCGCCACCGTGACCCTCAACCCGCAGCACATTCCGTTGCAGGTCAAAGTCATCATCATCGGCGCACGTTCGCTGTATTACACGCTGCAAGACCTCGATCCGGACTTTCAGGAGATGTTCCGCGTCCTGGTCGACTTCGACGAAGACATTCCGATGGTCGACGAGAGCCTGGAGCAATTCGCCCAGTTGCTCAAAACCCGCACTTCTGAAGAAGGCATGGCGCCTTTGACTGCCGATGCGGTGGCGCGCCTGGCGACGTACAGCGCCCGTCTGGCGGAGCATCAGGGGCGTTTGTCGGCGCGAATCGGTGATTTGTTCCAGTTGGTCAGCGAGGCGGATTTCATCCGTCATCTGGCCGGCGATGAAATGACCGATGCCGGGCATATCGAGCGTGCGCTGAAAGCCAAGGCCACTCGCACCGGGCGTGTGTCGGCGCGAATTCTCGACGACATGCTCGCCGGGATCATCCTGATCGACACCGACGGGGCGGCGGTCGGCAAGTGTAACGGTTTGACCGTGCTGGAAGTCGGCGACTCGGCGTTCGGTGTGCCGGCGCGGATTTCCGCCACGGTGTATCCGGGCGGCAGCGGGATCGTCGACATCGAGCGCGAGGTCAACCTCGGCCAGCCGATTCACTCCAAGGGCGTGATGATCCTCACCGGCTATCTGGGCAGCCGTTATGCGCAGGAATTCCCGTTGGCGATTTCCGCGAGCATCGCGCTGGAGCAGTCCTACGGTTACGTTGATGGCGACAGTGCTTCGTTGGGCGAGGCCTGCACGTTGATTTCGGCGCTGTCGAAAACACCGCTCAAGCAATGCTTTGCGATCACCGGCTCCATCAACCAGTTCGGCGAAGTGCAAGCGGTCGGTGGGGTCAACGAGAAGATCGAAGGCTTCTTCCGCCTCTGCGAGGCACGCGGGCTGACCGGCGAGCAGGGCGCGATCATTCCGCAGGCCAACGTCGCCACCTTGATGCTCGACGAAAAAGTACTGGCGGCGGTGCGCGCCGGGCAGTTCCACGTTTACGCGGTGCGGCAGGCCGACGAGGCGCTGAGCCTGCTGGTCGGCGAGCCGGCCGGTGAACCGGATGCAGACGGTCAGTTCCCTGAAGGCAGCGTCAATGCGCGCGTGGTTGAGCGTCTGCGGGTGATTGCCGAGATGATCAGCGAAGAGGATTTGAAGGAGGCTGAGAAGGAACTGGCGCAAGAGGCGTTGGTAGAAGCCAAACCGGCGTAAACCTTAACCAGGTCAAAAACTGCAACGGCATCAAAACAATGGGAGGGGGCTTGCTCCCGGAGGCGCAGTATCAGCCAACGAATCTGTTGCCTGACACACTGCCTTCGGGAGCAAGCCCCTTCCCATATTTTTCAGGGTGCAGCCAATAGAAAGCGCCACTACTCTGGCGCCAATATTCACACAATGACCATTCGGCGCATTCTGGTTTCGTGCGGCTTGCGCGGCGAACTTTTCTTCTATTCTCAGCTCAAGGATATCGACAGTATCACTGGATCGAGCCAGTCCTCCCGTGAGGGCTGAATACCGGCTTCACCGAGGGTCGCCGCCATGTCGCGCAACCTCTGCCTCACCCGTCAATGCCTGGGTCTCGTGACCCGTATCGAATGTGTCATCAAACCGTTGGCCGGCGATACCGGCATGTGGACGCTGCTCTTCGCTGCCGGCATGGCCGGTGAACAACCTTCCGCTATCAAAGCCCAAGGCCCGTTCCACGGGCCAGTCGCCGCCGAGTCGATCCTCGACACCATCGTCGAAAGTCTGACGCTGCACGGCTATGAGCTCGCCGACGATCCGCAGATCTGGAGCCTGCACCTGCAAGCCCAGCTTCGGCAGATCAACGGGGGGCGCGGACGAAGTCTCAACAGTTAGAGCGCAGGGTCGGTCAACTGTGCTGGGTCGAGTTTGACCTCGAAGCCGTATTGCAGGGTGGTGAGGTCAGTTCGCTGATAGGTTTCCACGTGGGTTGGGCGGCCATAGAAGTAATGCACGCCGAACAACGCCGGGCCCTCTGCGCTCGCATCGTGGCTGACCGAGAGAATCTGCTTGAGATAGTTGCCGCTGTCGTCCTTGACGAAGAAGCGCCATTCGTTGGCCGGAAACTGTTTCAGGTCTACCACCAGCATGTTGTTCTTGATCTCCAGCCCCTTGGGCAAGGACTTGGCGTCGTACGCTTGCTTGGCCACCGTTGCCAGGAACAACGGCATCGAGCCTACGGCGATCGCTGGGGTTTGCGGGAACAGATTCAGATCGTAAGTGATCGTCGCTCGCAGCGGATCGACCTGATAGGCCTCGGGCGGCAGTTCGATCGGCTCATCGAGTTTGCCGTTGTGTTTCTCGGTGAAGAACGTCACCGGGCTGTCGCCGGGGTTGAAGTCGTCGCCGAGCAACTCGTCGTTGAAGGTGCGGCGATGGGAAAACTCGATGCGCGCGGCGCTCGGGTCTTCCACGGATTGGTGGACACGGATGCCGGCTTTCAACTGTTCTTCAGTCAGGCTCGCGCCCTTGAGCCAGTTCTCGGCCAGATCGTCATACACCACCACTGGCAGATCCAGCGGCTTGATGGCTTTGTCCGTGGTGTGCTGATGAAAGGCGCGAATGGGGAGATCGAGCGACTGGCGGGTGACGGTGGCGGATGAGAAGTCCCGCGCGCGGACCTCCAGCGTCTCGATCGGGCCATTGAAATAGACCTTGTTATAGCGCTGCGGGTGTTGTTGCTCGAAGGCTTGCTGATCGGCGCTGAGTTGCTTTTCCAGCGCGTCGCTCCAGGTTTTCTGTTGTTGCAGGTGCGCCAGTTGTTTTTCGTAGAAGGCTACTTGTTCCGGACTTTCATTGATTGAACCGGCGCGCACCAGGTATTGCCCGGTGACGTCGCGGGCCTGAACGATCAAAGGATTGAGTTGCGAATCGGCGACTTGCGCAGGCAAGGGCAGGTTGTTGCTGAATTCGACTTCGGCGTAGTTCTTTCCAAGCTTCAGCAGTTTGACGCTCAGGTTGTCGTTGGTGCGAGTCTGGCCGACGTCCTTTTGCGTCAGGTCGAAGCTGTACAAGCGTCGCGGCGCGATGACTTCAACCTTGCCCTGCAGGCTCACCGGTTGCGGCTGACTTTTCTTGTCCACATCCAGACCTTCGATGAACGGGTAGGTTACGGTCAGGTCATCGGGGTTGGTGACGTTGGAACTGGACGGGCTGAGCTGAATACCGGGATCGGTTTCCGACCACTCGGGCTGGTAGGGGATGACGCGTTTGTTGCTCAACGTCACCGATTGCCATTCCACACGATGGGGAAACAGGAAGCCGCCGGGAATGTTGAGGTTGAACGGGAATACTGGCTGCAGGTCGGTGAGGTAATCGGAGCTGGCGTCCTTGTGCAGCACGAACAGGCCACTGATGAAGGTATCGACCAGCGCCTGCGGGGTCGGGTAGTGCTTGAGCACGCCGAGGGCGTCCTCGCCATATTCGGTGCGCAGTGGATTGCCTTCGAGTTTGAGCTGTGCCCGTTCAAGCAACAGCAGCGAGCCGCCGAGCTCGGTGACGGCGTCCTTGAGCTTCGGATCAGTGATGGCGTCGAGAGACTGTTCGAACGTTGCCGTCTTTTCCTCAAGGCTGACTGCGTGCTTCTTGTCGCCGGGCGAGCAACCGCTCATCAATAGCACAAGGCACATTCCGGCAATCGTTATCGGCAATCGCACATCCATTTCCACGCGTCCTGTCCACTGTCACGGGGCTTTCATTGGCTTGGACACTAGCAGAAAAACTTTGGCACACACA
The DNA here is from genome assembly GCF_963970845.1 of Pseudomonas sp. RA_105y_Pfl2_P56. Classification (NCBI taxonomy): domain Bacteria; kingdom Pseudomonadati; phylum Pseudomonadota; class Gammaproteobacteria; order Pseudomonadales; family Pseudomonadaceae; genus Pseudomonas; species Pseudomonas sp. RA_105y_Pfl2_P56. The sequence goes on along the minus strand of NZ_CAXAPL010000003.1, from coordinate 84,907 downwards.
CGCAGGTGCCGGACTTGCGGGCAGTTTCTGGCTGTCCTCGGTGGCTGGTATACTCGCCGCCATTTTCCAGCCCCTTGTGTGAGATTCAATGGAACGCTTTATCGAAAACGCAATGTACGCCTCGCGCTGGCTGCTGGCGCCGATCTATATCGGGTTGTCCCTCGGGCTGCTGGCCTTGGCGTTGAAATTTTTCCAGGAAGTCATCCATATCCTGCCCAACGTGTTCTCGATGGCCGAGTCGGAGCTGATACTGGTGCTGCTATCGCTGATCGACATGGCGCTGGTGGGCGGCCTCTTGGTGATGGTGATGATTTCCGGCTACGAGAACTTCGTCTCTGAACTGGACATCGACGAAGGCAAGGAAAAGCTCAGTTGGCTGGGAACCATGGACTCTTCCTCGTTGAAGATGAAAGTGGCAGCCTCGATCGTGGCGATCTCCTCGATCCACTTGCTACGGATCTTCATGGACGCCAAGAACGTCGATCCCGAACATCTGATGTGGTACGTGATCATCCACATGACGTTTGTCGTCTCGGCGTTCGCCATGGGCTACCTCGACAAGGTCACCAAACACTGATCAAGGTTTGAGCGCTGCAAAACACCGCCCGTCTGTTGCGAAACAGACGGGCGGTGTCGTTTGTGGCTTGTGCTTTGATGCGCGTGGGCCTATCCCTGTATAGATCCCGGCTCGCCATTGCGTGAGGTGTGTTCATGAACCTGCAAGAGTTGAATGCGTTTGCTATCGCCAGGAAGGTCGATGAACTGAACCTGATTTCCATGGAGGGCGGAATCTATTTGCTCGAAGCACGGATGCATGGGGCGGCGTATCCGTTAAGTGATCTCAAGGGCAACCTGTTGACGCTGCGATCGGTGGAGCATGCGCGGGATATGTTGCATAACTTCCCGGTGTTGCCGTTCAACCTCGTCCACACCTCGGTACACGATGAAATGTGTGGCCTTGGCGCCAGTGGCGAGGAAAGCCTCAAGGTGCCGATCGCCTGGCGCTCGGTCCTGTAGGCACTGCGTCCCATCGCCTGAGCATCTGTGCTAGTCTGCTCGCCCTTTTGGTTCCGGGCGCGCCGGGACGCGCTGTGCACGCACGGCAAGTCTTGTGGCCGTCCGCACAGCGGAGCAGTGTCATGTCCGAAGTAAATCTGTCCACCGACGAAACCCGCGTCAGCTACGGCATCGGCCGTCAGTTGGGTGACCAGTTGCGTGACAACCCGCCACCGGGCGTTAGCCTGGATGCCATCCTGGCCGGTCTGACCGACGCTTTCGCCGGTAAGCCAAGCCGTGTGGGTCAGGAAGAAATGTCCGCCAGCTTCAAGGTGATCCGCGAAATCATGCAAGCCGAAGCGGCTGCAAAAGCTGAAGCGGCTGCTGGCGAAGGCCTGGCGTTCCTGGCTGAAAACGCCAAGCGCGACGGCATCACCACTCTGGCTTCCGGCCTGCAATTCGAAGTACTGACTCAGGGTGAAGGCGCCAAGCCATCCCGTGAAGATCAAGTGCGTACGCACTACCACGGCACGCTGATCGACGGCACTGTGTTCGACAGCTCCTACGAGCGTGGTCAGCCAGCCGAATTCCCGGTCGGCGGCGTGATCGCTGGTTGGACCGAGGCCCTGCAACTGATGAATGCCGGCAGCAAATGGCGTCTGTACGTGCCGAGCGAACTGGCTTACGGCGCTCAAGGCGTTGGCAGCATCCCGCCGCACAGCGTTCTGGTATTCGACGTCGAGCTGCTGGACGTTCTGTAAGACCTGGCCTGTCCTTATGACAAGCTAATGTGGGAGCGGGCCTGCTCGCGAAGGCGTTCTTTGAGTCACACCTGGTGTTGCCTGAGACTCCATTTTCGCGGGCAAGCTCGCTCCCACGGTTTTATCGCGTTTCATACTTCAATCTTGTTGTGCATCTCACCGGTCGGGCGCAAGGCCCGGGCGTAGCAGAACAGGAACAGATTACGCACCAGCTCCTTTAATACCAGCGGCTCGCTGGAGTTCAGGCTGCTGACATCCAGATCCCCCTGATCCTGCAACTCATGCAGGGCTTCCTCCTCAAGCACTGCACAGACTTCACCGGTTTCCCGATGCAGGATTCTGAGGTACGGATGTGGGCGATCCAGCCAAGCGTCGATCAAATAAGTCATGGTTCTCATCTCCTTGAAGGGTTTCAATGAGAATAATTCTTATTCGTCAAATAGCAAGGAGCTATTGGCTGTTTCTGGTTTTTTCCGGGTAAAGGTTGCGTAAGGTCAAAACGGCTGGCGTATGGCTATTGCTTGGATTGATTGGGGCAGGGCGGGGAGGGAGAGACTCCATCCCACGGCTGGCGCGGGATGGATGACAGCGGATTCAGACTTTTCTGACGAACTCGGATTTGAGCTTCATCGGGCCAATGCCGTCGATCTTGCAGTCGATGTCATGGTCGCCATCGCACAGGCGGATGTTCTTGACCTTGGTGCCGACCTTGACCACCAGCGAGGTGCCCTTGACCTTCAAGTCCTTGATCACGGTGATGGTGTCGCCGTCCTGCAGGACGTTGCCGACCGAATCTTTCTTCACGGCATCATCAGAGGCCACTTCGGTATCGCCGCTGGCCGACCATTCATGGGCGCACTCGGGGCAAACCAGTTGAGTGCCGTCTTCGTAGGTGTATTCGGAATTGCATTTCGGGCAGGGTGGCAACGTGCTCACTAAGGCTCCTTGAGGGATGTGGTTCGCTAAAAGTCGCACATTGTATAAGGTTTTAACCGAGATAGGGCAGACAACAAAAAGCCGCAGGCTTCGAAGGAAGGCTGCGGCTCTTTGATTACGTGGCGATCAGTGTGTGCGGGCGACCGCAAACTCGCTCAGTTCAACCAGTGCGTCGCGGTATTCGCTGGCGGGCAGTGCATCGAGGCACTTGATCGCGCGGGCCACGTAATCGCGGGCCAGTTGCGCGGTGTACTCCAGCGAGCCGGAAGCTTGCACGGCCGCGCGGATGCTTTCCAGATCTTCGATTCCGCCTTTCTGGATCGCCTGACGCACCAGTGCAGCCTGCTCGGGCGTGCCTTCACGCATGGTGTAGATCAGCGGCAGGGTCGGCTTGCCTTCGGCCAGATCGTCACCGACGTTCTTGCCCAGGGTTTCAGCATCACCCTTGTAATCGAGCAAGTCGTCGACCAGTTGGAATGCCACGCCCAGATGATCACCGAAGGTGCGCAGGGCTTCGCTCTGCCCGGCGCTGGCACCGGCCAGCGCGGCGGCGCTGTGGGTCGAGGCTTCGAAGAGCATCGCGGTCTTGCCGCGTATGACTTCCATGTAGGTTTCTTCGGTGGTGCTGGCGTCGCGCACCTTGGACAGCTGCAACACTTCGCCTTCGGCGATGATGCGGGTGGCCTGGGACAGGATCTTCATCACTGGCATCGAGCCCAGTTCAACCATCATTTCGAACGAGCGCGAGTACAGGAAGTCGCCGACCAGCACGCTCGGAGCATTGCCCCACATGGCGTTGGCGGTTGAGCGGCCGCGGCGCATGCCGGACATGTCGACGACGTCGTCATGCAGCAGGGTGGCGGTGTGCAGGAATTCGATGGTGGCGGCCAGTAGACGCATATCGTCGCCTTCGCGACCCAGTGCCTTGCCACACAGCAACACCAATAAAGGACGCAGACGTTTGCCGCCGGCCGACGTGATGTAGTCGCCGATTTTCGATACCAGCGGTACTCGGGAAGTCAGCTGCTTCTTGATGATGCCGTCGACGGCGCTAAAATCGTCCGCCACCGCGCGGTAGAAAGCTTGGGGTTGCATCAGCGAGAGTCGCTCCAGAAGGGTTGCGCGGCATGCTAGGACCCCCATCCAGACCTGTCAAGGCACGATGGACGGCTACTTGCATGACCGCGGTAGCTTGCGTACAATCGCGCACCCTGAACTTCCTGGGCAGCACCTGCCTTACGCAATTGCACTTGGGCCGTTCCAGCCCCATGCAGCCATGCCAGCCAATACCTCTTCTTATAAAGAGCTGGGTGAGCAGGATTATCGGAGAAATACCATGTACGCAGTAATCGTTACCGGCGGTAAGCAATACAAGGTCGCTGAGGGTGAATACCTGAAGATCGAAAAACTGGAAATCGCTACTGGCGAGTCCGTGACTTTTGACCGCGTTCTGCTGGTCGCCAATGGCGACGACGTGAACATCGGCGCACCTGTTGTTGCTGGCGCAACCGTCAAGGCTGAAGTGATCTCCCAAGGTCGTCACGATAAAGTCCGCATCATCAAGTTCCGTCGCCGTAAGCACCACATGAAGCGTATGGGCCACCGCCAGTGGTTCACCGAGATCAAAATCACCGGTATTCAGGCTTAATTACAGCCTAATTCCTCACTAGGAGAATTGAACTCATGGCACACAAAAAAGCTGGTGGTAGTACCCGTAACGGTCGCGACTCAGAAGCCAAACGCCTTGGCGTGAAGATGTATGGCGGCCAGGTCATCAAGGCCGGCAACATCATCGTGCGTCAGCGCGGCACCCAATTCCACGCCGGTTACGGCGTTGGCATGGGTAAAGATCACACCCTCTTCGCCAAAATCGAAGGCGTGATCAAGTTTGAAGTAAAAGGCGCCTTCGGTCGTCGTTACGTGAGCGTAATCGCGGCCTAATCGCGAGATCGCTGGAAGAGCCCTGTCTTGCGACGGGGCTTTTTCGTTTGTGGGGTGAGTCTCTTGCAAAGCTGTTTGTATGGGCTGTCGGCGTGCGAAGCAGGTCGTGTTTTGGGGTCGCTGCGCTCATTTTTGCAAGAGTCTTATGTCTTGATTGTTTTTCGGCTCGTCCGTACGGCGAGAGGCGTTGGTTATGAAGTTTGTTGATGAAGTATCGATTCGCGTAAAGGCTGGTGATGGCGGTAATGGCGCCATGAGTTTCCGTCGGGAAAAGTTCATCGAGAACGGTGGTCCGAACGGTGGTGATGGTGGTGATGGTGGTTCCATCTACATGATGGCCGACGAAAACCTCAACACCCTGGTGGACTACCGTTACACCCGGCATTTCGATGCTGAGCGTGGCTCCAATGGTGGCAGCACCGACTGCACCGGCAAAAAGGGTGAAGACCTGATCCTGCGTGTTCCGGTCGGTACGACCGTGATCGACTCCGGGACTCAGGAGGTCATTGGTGACCTGACCAAGGCTGGCCAGAAGTTGATGGTCGTGCAGGGCGGTTGGCACGGTCTGGGCAATACCCGTTTCAAATCCAGTACCAACCGTGCGCCGCGCCAGACCACGCCGGGCAAGCCGGGCGAGCAGCGCGACCTGAAGCTGGAAATGAAAGTGTTGGCCGACGTAGGTCTGCTGGGCTTGCCGAATGCCGGTAAAAGTACCTTTATCCGTTCGGTTTCGGCCGCCAAGCCGAAGGTCGCCGATTACCCGTTCACCACGTTGGTCCCGAACCTGGGTGTGGTCAGCGTCGATCGCTGGAAGAGCTTCGTCATTGCCGACATCCCGGGCTTGATCGAAGGCGCTTCCGACGGTGCCGGCCTGGGGATTCGCTTCCTCAAGCACTTGGCGCGTACGCGTCTGTTGCTGCACCTCGTGGATATGGCGCCGCTGGATGACACCAGTGCGCCTGATGCGGCTGAGGTCATCGTCAATGAGCTGATCAAGTTCAGTCCGTCCCTGGCTGAGCGTGACCGCTGGTTGGTGCTGAACAAGTGCGACCAGATCCTTGAGGAGGAGCACGATGCTCGCGTCAAGGAGATCGTTGATCGTCTGGAGTGGACAGGTCCGGTCTACGTGATCTCGGCAATTGCCAAGATCGGTACGGAGCGTCTGTGCCACGACATCATGCGTTACATGGAAGATCGTGCCGATCGCCTTGCTGCCGACCCGGCTTACAAGGAAGAACTGGCCGATCTCGATCAGCGCATTGAAGACGAAGCCCGCGCGCAGTTGCAGGCGCTGGATGACAAGCGTGCCCTGCGTCGCAGTGGCGTGAAGTCGGTCCACGACATCGGCGACGATGATTGGGATGAAGAAGACGTGGATGACGAAGACGGTCCGGAAATCATTTACGTGCGTGACTGATTCGTTGCAGTAAACTTAAGCGCCGCTCAATCGAGCGGCGTTTTAGTATCTGGAAATCGATCGTTGGTCACCAATAGCCACGATTAACGTCACGGGCAGTGCCAGGTCGCGCTGTCCTCAAGCTAAGGTTGAAGATGATGCGGAGCAAGGTGACAGGTGCGCAGCGTTGGGTCGTGAAGATCGGCAGCGCTTTGCTGACAGCTGATGGCAAAGGGCTGGATCGCGCGGCAATGAGTGTCTGGGTCGAGCAGATGGTGGCCCTGCATGAGGCGGGTGTCGAGTTGGTGCTGGTGTCTTCCGGGGCGGTGGCGGCCGGCATGAGCCGTCTGGGCTGGACCGCACGACCCAGTGCGATGCACGAGCTTCAGGCTGCGGCGGCAATCGGTCAGATGGGCTTGGTGCAGGCTTGGGAATCAAGCTTTGCCGAGCATGGTCGGCACACCGCGCAGATTCTCCTGACTCACGACGACCTCTCTGACCGCAAGCGCTATCTGAATGCCCGCAGCACCTTGCGTGCGCTGGTCGAGCTGAAAGTCATTCCGGTGATCAACGAGAACGACACCGTGGTCACTGATGAAATCCGTTTTGGCGACAACGACACGCTGGCGGCGTTGGTGGCCAACCTGGTCGAGGCTGATCTGCTGGTGATCCTGACGGATCGCGATGGCATGTTCGATGCTGATCCGCGCAACAATCCCGATGCTCAGTTGATTTACGAGGCGCGTGCCGATGATCCGGGTCTGGATGCGGTGGCGGGTGGTACAGGTGGCGCGCTGGGGCGTGGAGGTATGCAAACCAAGCTGCGTGCGGCGCGTCTGGCGGCTCGTTCCGGCGCACACACCATCATCGTGGGTGGGCGTCTTGAGCGTGTGCTTGATCGCTTGAAGGCGGGTGAGCGTATCGGCACGTTGTTGTCGCCTGAGCGCGGCATGCTGGCGGCGCGTAAGCAGTGGTTGGCAGGGCACCTGCAAACCCGTGGTACGTTGGTGTTGGATGATGGTGCGGTGTCGGCGCTGTCCCGGGGTAACAAGAGTCTGTTGCCGGTGGGTGTGAAGCTGGTGCAGGGGAGTTTCCGGCGCGGTGAAATGGTGGTTTGCGTGGCGTCGGATGGTCGTGAGATTGCTCGTGGCCTGGCCAACTACAGTGCGCTGGAGGCGCAAAAAATCATCGGTCAATCGTCGGATGCGATTGTCGGTTTGCTCGGTTACATGGCTGAACCTGAACTGGTTCACCGTGACAATCTGATTTTGGTGTAAGGAAAACTCATGCGCGTAGCAAAAGGATTGTTGGGCCTGTTGATGGTGCTGCCATTGCTGGCTTCGGCTGAAGAAATTGGTCAGGTGTCGACAGTGTTCAAGTTTGTCGGTCCGAACGACCGGATCGTGGTCGAGGCTTTCGATGATCCGAAAGTCGAGGGTGTGACCTGTTACCTCTCGCGCGCCAAGACGGGTGGCGTGAAGGGTGGCTTGGGGCTGGCTGAAGATCGCGCCGAGGCATCGATTGCTTGTCGTCAGGTCGGTTCGATCAAGTTCAAGGGCGAGCTTAAGGATGGCGAAGAGGTGTTCAAGGAGCGCACGTCGCTGGTATTCAAAACCATGCAAGTGGTGCGTTTCCTCGATAAGAAGCGCAATACGCTGGTGTACCTGGTCTATAGCGATCGCTTGATCGAGGGCAGTCCGCAGAATGCGGTGACGGCGATCCCGATTTTGCCGTGGATGCCGGCCGGGCAGTAAAAGCGTCAATCTAAATGTGGGGGGCGGGCTTGCTCGCGAAGATGTCGTGTCAGTTGCTGGATATGTCAGCTGACAGATTGCATTCGCGAACAAGCCTGCTCCCACATTTTTTCTGCCTTTATCAAATCACAGGCAATAAAAAACCGACCCTAGGGTCGGTTTTTTAATGACTACGTCGATTAAGCAGCAGTTTTCAGTGCTTTGACGTGGCCATTCAGGCGGCTCTTATGACGAGCAGCCTTGTTCTTGTGGATGATGCCTTTATCGGCCATACGGTCGATAACTGGCACAGCCAGAACGTATGCAGCTTGAGCTTTTTCAGCGTCTTTTGCGTCGATGGCTTTAACTACATTCTTGATGTAGGTACGAACCATGGAACGCAGGCTGGCGTTGTGGCTGCGACGCTTCTCAGCCTGTTTTGCACGTTTTTTGGCGGAAGGTGAGTTGGCCACCGTCGAGCTCCTCGAAAGACTTTTTAGGAAATAGCAAACAAAATAGGCCGCGAATCATGCCGATGAAGAGATGTCTTGTCAAGGGCGCTTGAAACGTTCCGCTAAGTGGTAGGTATAAAGAGGCGGGATATTTATTTCCGGCGCTTGACCTGTAAACTCGCGAGCTTTGGCTCTGTGCTGTTGCGGCGCAGAGTATCGCACAAGTAGGCGCATTGTTCGCCTGCTGTTTATCGACAGGCACAAATTCCCTCAATGAATCTGCTCAAATCGTTGGCCGCCGTCAGCTCTATCACGATGCTTTCGCGGGTTCTCGGGTTCGTCCGTGACACGCTCATCGCCCGTATATTCGGGGCCGGGATGGCGACGGACGCCTTCTTTATTGCCTTCAAGCTGCCTAATCTGCTTCGGCGAATCTTCGCGGAGGGTGCGTTCTCTCAGGCTTTTGTGCCGATTCTGGCCGAATACAAAAGCCAGAAAGGCGAGGAGGCGACGCGCACCTTTATTGCTTACGTGTCGGGGTTGCTGACCTTGGTGCTGGCGCTGGTAACGGCGCTTGGCATGATCGCCGCGCCGTGGGTGATCTGGGCGACAGCTCCCGGTTTTACCGACACGCCGGAAAAATTCCAGCTGACCTCCGACCTTTTGCGGGTGACCTTTCCTTACATATTGCTGATCTCCCTGTCCTCGCTGGCTGGTGCGATCCTCAATACCTGGAACCGTTTCTCGGTGCCGGCATTCGTACCGACCCTGCTCAACGTCAGCATGATCGTGTTTGCGCTGTTCCTGACGCCATACTTCGATCCGCCAGTCATGGCCTTGGGCTGGGCGGTGCTGGTGGGCGGTCTGGCGCAGTTGCTTTATCAACTGCCGCACCTGAAGAAGATCGGCATGTTGGTCCTGCCGCGCCTGAATCTGCGCGATACCGGCGTCTGGCGAGTGATGAAGCAGATGCTGCCGGCGATCCTGGGGGTGTCGGTCAGTCAGATTTCGCTGATCATCAACACGATCTTCGCCTCGTTTCTGGTCGCAGGTTCGGTGTCGTGGATGTATTACGCTGACCGTTTGATGGAGTTGCCGTCCGGCGTGCTGGGTGTGGCGCTGGGTACCATCCTGCTGCCGACCTTGGCCAAAACCTACGCCAGCAAGGATCGCCACGAATATTCGCGGATTCTCGACTGGGGGCTTCGTCTGTGCTTTGTGCTGGTGCTGCCGTGCTCGCTGGCGCTGGGGATTCTCGCCGAGCCGTTGACCGTTTCGTTGTTCCAGTACGGCCAGTTCAGTGGCTTTGATGCTGAAATGACCCAGCGCGCGTTGATTGCCTATTCGGTGGGCCTGCTCGGGATCATCGTGATCAAAGTGCTGGCCCCGGGTTTTTATGCGCAACAGAACATTCGCACTCCGGTGAAAATCGCAATTTTCACGCTGATCGTCACGCAACTGTTCAACCTTGTTTTGATTGGTCCGTTGGCTCACGCCGGCCTGGCGTTGGCGATCAGTGCCGGCGCCTGCCTGAATGCCGGGTTGCTGTTCTATCAACTGCGCAAACAGCAGATGTACCAGCCGCAGCCAGGCTGGGCCAGGTTCGGCTTCAAACTGGTGGTGGCGGTGGCGGTGATGTCGGCGGTGTTGTTGATTGGCATGCATTTCATGCCAGCCTGGGATCAGGGGCACATGCTTGAACGCTTCCTGCGTCTGGGGGCCTTGGTGGCAGCCGGCGTAGTTGCGTATTTTGGTATGTTGCTGCTGCTCGGTTTTCGTCTGCGCGACTTCAATCGCAAAGCCTTGAGCTGAGGTTTTACCCTTTATGAGCGGGCACGGGCCGGCAGTTTTGTCGGCTCGATCACTTTGCGTTACGGTGTTGCCTGTCGTCGGCCGTCGGGTGTGGTTATAATCGACCACTTTATGAGCAAGAAGCGCGTTATGCAGCTGGTTCGAGGCCTCCACAACTTGCGCCCCCAGCATCGGGGCTGCGTCGCCACTATTGGCAACTTTGACGGTGTTCACCGTGGTCACCAGGCTATCCTGGCCCGACTGCGTGAGCGTGCGCTCGAGTTGGGCGTACCCAGCTGCGTGGTGATTTTCGAGCCGCAGCCACGGGAATTTTTTGCGCCCGAGACCGCGCCGGCGCGTCTGGCCCGGCTACGCGACAAGCTGCAACTGCTGGCGGCCGAAGGTGTTGACCGGGTGTTATGCCTGGCCTTCAACCAGCGTCTGAGCAAGCTCAGCGCCAGTGAGTTCGTCGACACCATTCTGGTAGACGGCCTCGGCGTACAGCATCTGGAGGTCGGTGATGACTTCCGCTTCGGCTGCGACCGCCTCGGTGATTTCGATTTCCTGTTGCAGGCCGGGCAGGTCCACGGTTTTAGCGTCGAAGCTGCACAAACCGTCGAGCTGGACGGCATTCGCGTCAGCAGCACTCAGGTGCGCAACGCATTGGCCGCCGCCGATTTTGCCCTGGCCGAACGCTTGCTCGGCCGCCCTTACCGCATCGTCGGTCGCGTGCTGCATGGCCAGAAACTGGCCCGGCAACTGGGGACGCCCACTGCCAATATTCAACTCAAGCGTCGTCGCGTGCCGTTTACCGGGGTGTATCTGGTGGATGTGGATATCGACGGCAAGACCTGGCCCGGCGTCGCCAATATCGGCGTGCGGCCCACGGTGCAAGGTGATGGCAAGGCCCACCTTGAAGTCCATCTTTTAGATTTTGCCGGCGATCTGTATGACCGGCGTTTGACGGTGGTTTTCCACCAAAAGCTGCGTGAAGAGCAGCGATTTGCCTCCCTGGAGGCGCTGAAAACGGCGATCAATGCGGATGTCGCCACCGCCCGTGCACTAGCCGCACCTAGCGCCCATCGCTAATGAAGAGCCTTAAATGACCGACTATAAAGCCACGCTAAACCTTCCGGACACCGCCTTCCCAATGAAGGCCGGCCTGCCACAGCGCGAACCGCAGATCCTGCAGCGCTGGGACAGTATTGGCCTGTACGGAAAGTTGCGCGAGATTGGCAAGGATCGTCCGAAGTTCGTTCTGCACGACGGCCCTCCGTATGCCAACGGCACGATCCACATCGGTCACGCACTGAACAAGATTCTCAAGGACATGATCATCCGCTCGAAAACCCTGTCGGGTTTCGACGCGCCGTACGTTCCGGGCTGGGACTGCCACGGCCTGCCGATCGAGCACAAGGTTGAAGTGACCCACGGCAAGAACCTGGGCGCGGACAAGACCCGCGAGCTGTGCCGTGCCTACGCCACCGAGCAGATCGAAGGGCAGAAGTCCGAGTTCATCCGCCTCGGCGTGCTGGGCGACTTCGCCAACCCGTACAAAACCATGGATTTCAAGAACGAGGCCGGTGAAATTCGTGCCCTCGCCGAAATCGTCAAGGGCGGTTTCGTGTTCAAGGGCCTCAAGCCTGTGAACTGGTGCTTCGATTGCGGCTCGGCCCTGGCTGAAGCCGAAGTCGAGTACGAAAACAAGAAGTCCTCGACCATCGACGTTGCCTTCCCGATCGCTGACGAAGCCAAACTGGCTGCCGCGTTTGGTTTGCCGTCGCTGAGCAAACCAGCCTCGATCGTGATCTGGACCACCACCCCGTGGACCATCCCGGCCAACCAGGCGCTGAACGTTCACCCGGAATTCAACTACGCCCTGGTCGATGTCGGCGACAAGCTGCTGGTGCTGGCTGAAGAGCTGGTTGAAGCCTGCCTGGCTCGCTACGGCGTTGAAGGTTCGGTCATCGCCACCACTACCGGCAAAGAGCTGGAGCTGATCAACTTCCGTCACCCGTTCTACGACCGTCTGTCGCCGGTATATCTGGCCGACTACGTCGAACTGGGCGCTGGCACCGGCGTGGTTCACTCCGCTCCGGCCTACGGCGTGGACGACTTCGTGACCTGCAAGAAGTACGGCATGGTCAACGACGACATCCTCAATCCCGTGCAGAGCAACGGTGTGTACGTGCCGTCGCTGGAACTCTTCGGCGGCCAGTTCATCTGGAAGGCCAACCCGGCCATCGTCGAGAAGCTGACCGAAGTCGGTGCGCTGATGCACACCACCGTCATCGAGCACAGCTACATGCACTGCTGGCGCCACAAGACTCCATTGATCTACCGCGCCACCGCGCAGTGGTTCATCGGCATGGACAAAGAGCCGGTCAGCGGCGACACCCTGCGTGTGCGCTCGCTCAAAGCCATCGAAGACACCCAGTTCGTCCCGGCCTGGGGCCAGGCGCGTCTGCACTCGATGATCGCCAACCGTCCGGACTGGTGCATCTCCCGTCAGCGCAACTGGGGCGTGCCGATCCCGTTCTTCCTGAACAAGGAAAGCGGCGAGCTGCACCCACGCACCGTTGAACTGATGGAAGAAGTCGCCAAGCGCGTTGAAGTCGAAGGCATCGAAGCCTGGTTCAAGATGGACGCTGCCGAACTGCTTGGCGACGATGCGCCGCTGTACGACAAGATCAGCGACACCCTCGACGTCTGGTTCGATTCGGGTACCACTCACTGGCACGTTCTGCGCGGTTCGCACCCGATGGGGCACGAGACCGGCCCGCGTGCCGACCTGTACCTGGAAGGTTCCGATCAGCACCGTGGCTGGTTCCACTCGTCGCTGCTGACCGGTTGTGCCATCGATAACCACGCGCCGTACCGCGAGTTGCTGACCCACGGCTTCACCGTCGACGAGTCCGGCCGCAAAATGTCCAAGTCTTTGGGCAACGTGATCGCACCGCAGAAAGTCAACGACACCCTGGGCGCCGACATCATGCGTCTGTGGGTCGCTTCGACCGACTACTCCGGCGAGATGGCCGTGTCCGAGCAGATCCTGCAGCGCAGCGCGGACGCCTACCGGCGTATCCGTAACACCGCGCGCTTCCTGCTCTCGAACCTGACCGGTTTCAACCCGGCCACCGACCTGCTGCCGGCCGAAGAGATGCTGGCACTGGATCGCTGGGCGGTGGATCGCACGCTGCTGCTGCAACGCGAGTTGCAAGAGCACTACGGTGAGTACCGTTTCTGGAACGTCTACTCCAAGATCCACAACTTCTGCGTGCAGGAGCTGGGTGGTTTCTACCTCGACATCATCAAGGATCGTCAGTACACCACTGGCGCCAACAGCAAGGCCCGCCGTTCGGCGCAAACCGCGTTGTTCCACATCTCCGAAGCGCTGGTGCGCTGGATCGCACCGATCCTGGCGTTCACCGCCGACGAGCTGTGGCAATACCTGCCGGGCGAGCGTAACGAATCGGTCATGCTCAACACCTGGTACGAAGGTCTGACCGAGCTGCCGGAAGGCTTCGAGCTGGGTCGCGAGTACTGGGATCGCATCATGCAAGTGAAGGTCGCGGTCAACAAAGAAATGGAAATCCAGCGCGCGGCGAAAGCCGTCGGTGGCAACCTGCAAGCCGAAGTGACGCTGTTCGCCGAAGACGCCTTGAGCGCCGATCTGGCCAAGCTGAGCAACGAACTGCGCTTTGTCCTGATCACTTCGACCGCCAGCGTTGCACCGTTTGTCCAGGCTCCGGCCGACGCGGTAGCGACCGAAGTCAGCGGCCTGAAGCTGAAGATCGTCAAATCGGCCTTCGCCAAGTGCGCCCGTTGCTGGCACTGCCGCGAAGACGTTGGCGTAAACCCGGAGCATCCGGAAATCTGCGGTCGCTGCGTTGAAAACATCAGCGGCGCCGGCGAGGTTCGTCACTATGCCTAATGCCGTTGGCCGTTTCGGACGGTTGAGCTGGCTCTGGTTGAGTTTGCTGGTTCTGGTCATTGACCAGGCCAGCAAGTTCTACTTCGAAAACAAGCTCGAAATGTTCCAGCAGATCGTGATCATTCCCGATTACTTCAGCTGGACCCTGGCTTACAACACCGGTGCTGCGTTCAGCTTTCTCGCTGACGGTTCCGGCTGGCAGCGCTGGCTGTTCGCCCTGATCGCGATCGTGGTCAGCGCGGTGCTGGTGGTCTGGCTCAAGCGACTGGGGCGCAACGAAACCTGGTTGGCCATCGCTTTGGCGCTGGTGCTGGGTGGTGCGTTGGGCAATCTGTATGACCGCATTGCCCTGGGCCATGTGATCGACTTCATTCTGGTGCACTGGCAGAACCGCTGGTACTTCCCGGCGTTCAACTTCGCCGACAGCGCCATCTCCGTTGGCGCGGTGATGCTGGCACTGGACATGTTCAAAACCAAGAAAACCGGAGAAACCGTTCATGACTGAACAGGTATTGGCTGAGCAACGCATCGGCCAGAACACGGAAGTCACCTTGCACTTTGCATTGCGCCTGGAGAACGGCGACACGGTCGATAGCACCTTCGATAAGGCCCCAGCGACTTTCAAGGTCGGCGACGGCAACCTGCTGCCGGGTTTCGAGGCTGCTTTGTTTGGCTTCAAGGCCGGGGACAAGCGTACGCTGAGCGTCGAGCCGGAGAACGCTTTCGGTCAACCGAATCCGCAGAATGTGCAGATCATCCCACGTTCGCAGTTTGCTGATATGGAGCTGTCGCCGGGTTTGCTGGTGATCTTCAACGATGCGGCCAATACTGAGCTGCCGGGTGTGGTGAAAGAGTTCGACGACGCGCAAGTGACCATCGACTTCAATCACCCGCTGGCGGGCAAGACGCTGGCCTTTGACGTGGAAATCATCAGCGTCAAGGCGTTGTAAAAATGTGGGCGCGGGCTTGCTCGCCAAAGCGGTGTGTCAGGCAACTTATAGGTTGAATGTCAGTCAGCATTCGCGAGCAAGCCCGCTCCCACAGTCGTTATTCACTGTTTTTTCGCGCGCAAGACACGAGGCACAGCATGCAAATCAAACTCGCCAACCCCCGTGGCTTCTGCGCCGGCGTGGACCGGGCGATAGAAATCGTCAACCGCGCCCTGGAGGTCTTCGGGCCGCCGATCTACGTGCGTCATGAAGTAGTGCACAACAAATTCGTCGTTGAGGATTTGCGCAGCCGTGGCGCCATTTTCGTCGAAGAACTGGATCAGGTTCCGGACGATGTCATCGTGATCTTCAGTGCCCACGGTGTTTCGCAAGCCGTGCGTACCGAAGCCGCTGGCCGTGGCCTGAAAGTCTTCGACGCCACCTGCCCGTTGGTCACCAAGGTGCATATCGAAGTCGCCAAATACAGCCGCGACGGTCGCGAATGCATCCTCATCGGCCACGCCGGTCACCCGGAAGTTGAAGGCACCATGGGCCAGTACGATGCCAGCAATGGCGGTGCAATCTACCTCGTCGAAGACGAGAAAGACGTGGCCGAGTTGCAGGTACATGACCCGGAAAAACTGGCGTTCGTCACACAGACCACGCTGTCGATGGACGATACCAGCCGCGTTATCGATGCTTTGCGCACGCGTTTCCCTGCCATCGGTGGCCCGCGCAAGGACGACATCTGCTATGCCACGCAAAACCGACAAGACGCGGTCAAGCAACTGGCCGACGAATGCGACGTGGTCCTGGTGGTCGGCAGCCCGAACAGCTCCAACTCCAACCGCCTGCGTGAACTGGCCGAACGCATGTCCACTCCGGCCTACCTGATCGACGGTGCCGAAGACCTGCAAAAGAGCTGGTTCGATGGCGTCGAGCGCATTGGCATCACCGCCGGTGCTTCCGCACCTGAAGTGCTGGTGCGTGGCGTGATCCAACAGTTGCAGGCCTGGGGCGCTACCGGTGCCGATGAGCTGGCGGGCCGCGAAGAGAACATCACGTTCTCGATGCCTAAAGAGCTGCGCGTACGTTCGATTTAAGCGTATTTGTTTTCTGACACAACGCCTGTTCAGCGTTTTTGCTGCTCAGGCGCACTCGACCGGTCGCCGCCAGCACCACCTGGCGCTGGCTGACCGGCTCGCGAGTCGAACAGATGTGTAATGTCCCAGCCTGAAAGGCTCGACCGGGCATCAGCGGTTGCCCCAGGCTGCTGAAGCGCACATAACGGCTCACCAACCAGTTGCCGACAATCGGCACCTTCGCGTCACTCGCACGCTCCACCAGCAGCGGATTGCTGCTGTCCTCCGGCCCCTTGCCGCTGATATCCAGAATGATCCGCCAGCCCTGACTCCAGTCGCCATTGATGCCATGGATTACCACGCTTTGATTGCGTGTGATCGCCATTGTGCGGGCATTGCGGATGCCGTCGAGCAACGACTGTGCGGCCTGATCCCGATGGTTTGACTCCCTGAGCGTGGCAAACGCCGGACTGACCAGCATCAGAACAATTGCGCCAATCGCCAGTCCCATAAGCAGTTCAATCAGGCTGAAGCCTCGTTGCGGCATGAAAATTCCCTCCATGGCGTGTGATGTGCGGGGCGATCCGTGCGCCGCACAGGGCAAATCAACCGACACAGGTCGGTTGAATGTTCTAGCGTGTAGAAGCAGGTATAGCTGACGGCAACGGAGGGCAACGATGGATCTTCGTACAAAAGGTTTCACGCTGATCGAGTTGCTGGTTGCGGTCGCGATATTCGTAACCCTGATCACTTTGGCGGTGCCTGCGTTTACCCGTTCGATACAGGGCAGCAGGGCCGATACCGAAATGGGCGACCTGCAACGAGCGATCAATTTCGCACGACTGGAAGCGATTGATCGGGGCGTGACGACGCGGCTGCGGCCGACGGCCGGGGGCAATGCCTGGACCGGCGAACTGTCGGTCTACGACAGTACTGGCACTTCGGCCAATGTGTTGCGGGTTGTTCCAGCCATGAGCAGCGGCGCAACTCTGGCGCTAACCTCTGGGGTGACCGCACTGGACTTCAACAATCTCGGCGGTCTGGCCGCGCCATCGACGGCGGTGGTCTTCAGTTACACCTTGGGAACGCAAAGCAGGACGCTGAATGTGTGTTTGAACGGACGAATTCAATTGGGTGGAAGTTGCGGATGAGGGCAGGGAGTAAAAACGCACAGGAAGGCATGACGCTGATCGAAGTGCTGGTCGCGTTGTTGATTCTTACGGTCGGGCTGTTGGGGGCGGCGGCCGTGCAACTCAATGCCCTGAAGTACACCGACAGCTCGCGCATGACCAGTCAGGCCAGTTTCATTGCCTACGACATGATGGACCGTATCCGCGCCAATTCCGGCGCCGACTACACCGTCACGCCACCGACGTCGGGCAACCTCAGCGTCGCCCGCGATCAGGATCTCTACGATTTCACCACCAACATCGTCGGTTTCGGCGGGCCGACGGCGACCGGCAGCATCACGCTCAACCAGCGGGTTTACACCATCACCATCACCTGGAGTGACGCGCGGGCAGCCAACACGGCCAGCGCTCAACGCAGTTTCGTGCTGACCAGTCGCGCTGCGGTCGATCCGGTGGCCACGCCATGAAGCGTCACAACCGCGGTTTTGGCCTGATCGAGATGCTGGTCGCCCTGGCACTGGGGCTGATTGTGGTGTTGGGCGTGGTTCAGACTTTCATTGCCGCGAAGAATACCTACGTCAGCCAGAACAGTGCCGCTGCCATGCAGGAAGATGCGCGTTTCGTGTTGAGCAAAATGATTCAGGAAATCCGTATGGTCGGGATGTTTGGCTGCCTTGGCACGATCACCGACGCCAGCACGTCAGGGGATTTCAGTGCGGCGCAGATCACGCCGATCAGTTGGGACAACGCGAACCTGAAACTGACGCTGGTCACGGCCGACATCGGCGGCAGCGGCGGCACACCGACCTGGACAGTGCTCTCCGATTGCCGCAACAGCGCAACGGCTTACACCGGTTTGCGAAGCCCGGCGACCGGGCAGATCGCTTTCCCGATTCGCCGTCTGCTCTACAGTTTCAGCAACAATCAGATTCTGATGGGCACCGGCAGCGGCACACCTGCTCAGCAAGTGTTGGTGAATAACGTCAGCGCTTTCAACGTGACTTTCGGTCTGGCCAGTTCAGCCACCGATGTGGCGGCTTCGACTTACAGTACCAACCCCGGTGATCCAGCACGGATCCGCAGCGTGCGCTTGAGCCTGACCCTCAACGACCCGAGCAAACGGGTGGCCGATCAAACCTTCAACGTGGTTGCGGCTGTCCGCAACCGCTTGCAGTGAGGGCTGCTCCTGTGAGGATTTCTTTCCATCAACGTCAGGCGCAACGCGGCATGGTGCTGCTGGTCAGCCTGGTGTTTCTGTTGTTGCTGACGATGATCGGCCTTTCGTCGATGCAAAGCGCCACCCTTCAGGAAAAAATGGCGGGCAGTGTGAGCCTGCGCAATCAATCGTTCCAGACCGCTGAAGCCGCGTTGCGGGTGGGTGAGAGTGCGGTGCAACTCGATACCTATACGCTGGCAGTGTGCAGCGGCACGACACAATGTGCGCCGCCGGCAGAGTCATCGGTGGTCAGTGCGGCCGGGTTCAATTCGACATCGGGCGTGACCTGGATCACCGCCGGTAACGGCTTCTATGGCGTGCAGAACATCGGCACGACGCTGACCGCTGTCAACGTGCCGAGCAACACCTCGGCAACGCTTTATCGGGTGACCGCGGTCGGCATTGCCGGCACTTCGCGCAGTGTGGTGGAGAGTGTCTATGCGAAGTATTAAGCGCTGCGCATCGCTGCTGTTCGGCATGCTGCTGGGTTTCTATTTGGCAACACCGGTCTATGCGTTCACACCATCCGACTCGCCGCTGTTGAGCGCTGCAGCAGTAGCGCCGAATGTGATGCTGCTTATCGACGACTCGGGGAGCATGAACAGCATCATTTATGCGCCGGAATTCGATCCTGCCGTTGACCGCACACCGGCACGACAGTGCAACGGTTTTTTCGGGTTGTGCTTCAGTTCGACGGAGATCCGCGGTAACACGGTATTTTTGTCGAGCCTTTCGACATCCGGTTGCTCCGGTGGAGCGTATGCGTTTTACAACAACAGTCTGACGCCGCTTTGCCTGAAATTGCCGGATCCGGTGGGTGGTGGCAACACCCGATACTCAGCGGACTACATTTCCTACGTGGTCGGCCTGGCCAACGGCAGTAACCGTGACTTCACCACCGGAGCGATTCCCAACGACTACCGGATCAATGTCGCGCGCAACGTATCGACAGCTCTGGTGACCAGCAATCGCACATTGCGCATTGGCCTGTCGACGTTCAATCCGGTCACCAGCAACAATTCAGGTAATGGCGGTTACATCGCCCGTACCATCAGTGATCTGTCACCGGTGACCGGCAGCGTTACCCAGGCCCAGGCCGACAGCAACTACAACGCTCTGATCTCCTCGATCAACGGACTGAGCGCTGTGGCGAACACGCCGCTGGCGGAAACCTATTACGAAGTCACCCGCTACATGCGCGGTATGACGCCGTACTACAACAATTCGCCGAGCACCTACACCAGCCCGATCCACTATCGCTGCCAGAAAAATTACGGTGTGGTGATCACTGACGGGTTGCCGACATTCGACCGTACCTTCCCGACCAACGATCCGTTAGGCGGCAGCCGTTTACCGAACTGGGATGGCGTCAACAATGACGGCAATAACCTCAATGGCGACGATGAGGGCGACACACTCTATCTGGATGACATCGCCAAATTCGCTTTTGACATCGACATGCGTTCAACCGGTACGGACGCGGCGGGCAAGAGCTGGAATGCAGTGGATTTTCCCAAACAGAACATGAACACCTACACCGTGGGGTTCACCGCTGACAACGAGATGCTCTCCGATGCGGCCAGTTACGGACAGGGCAAGTACTATCAAGCGACCGACAGCACTGGGCTGAACGCGGCATTGTCGTCGGCGCTCAGCGATATTACGTCCAAGGCCGGCTCCGGCGGCAGCGGTGTCACCAGCGGCACTACACTCGCCAGCGGCACCAGCTATTTCCAGACCAGCTACGACCCCAAGGACTGGCGCGGCACGATCAAGTCCTTTGGCTTCACAGCGGCCGGGGCGGTGAACACGTCGGCGACACTCTGGACCACTGACACGACCATCGTGCCGGGGGCTACGGCGCCGATTTACCAATCCTGGAACACATCCAGCAATGCCGCTGTAACGCTGTTCTACGGTAACTTTTCCGCCACACAACAGACGACACTCAGTCAGGGCCTGCCCACCGGCATGACGGGTAACGATCTGGTGGAATGGAGCAAAGGGACCAACAAGGCCGGGTTCAAGGTTCGCAGTGTGTTGTTGGGCGACATCATCAACTCGCCACTGGTGCTGGCGTCGCCAACAGATAAAACCGCCTCAGACCTGTCCGGCGACACCACTTACAGCGCCTACCTGACCACCAAAGCGGCGAACATGAACGCCAGCCTTGTGGTGAATGCCAACGACGGTTTCGTCAACGTCATCAACTCGGCCAACGGCACTCGGCGCTACGCCTACATGCCGTCCAGTGTGTTGCCGTCGCTGCGCTTTATTGCCGATCCGACGTACATCAACGGTGTCAGCCACAAGTTTCTGGTCGACGGTCAGGTCGGCGTGTATGACGCCCAACTCAACAGCGCCTGGAAAACCCTGGCCATCGGTGGCACCGGTGCCGCTGGCAAGACGTTCTATGCGCTGCAACTGTTTGACGCGTCTGCGGGCAACGTTTTACGCGCTCTGTGGGAAGTCAGCGCACCGGCCACCGCCAGCACCGCCAACGCTTTTAATGATCTGGGTTACGCCTATGCCCGACCGGAAGTGGCACGCTTGGCCGATGGGCGCTGGGCGGCGTTCATTGCCAACGGTTATGGCAGCAACTCCGGGGTGGCCGCCTTGTATGTACTGGATGTGCGTGATGGATCGTTGATCAGGAAAATCGTGATCGACAGTAGAGAAACCACTAACGGTCTGTCCTCGGTGAAACTCAAGGTCAACTCGTCCAATGTGGTGCAGGCTGCCTATGGCGGCGACTTGAAAGGGCGATTGTGGAAGTTCGATTTGAGCGCGATGTCGACCAGCAGTTGGGGTGTAGCATTTTCCGGCAAACCGTTGTTCACCACGGCAGGTGGATCGACTCAGCCGATTACCGCGCAACCGTTGCTGGCAGACAACGCGCTGGGCGGCAAACAGATTTTCGTCGGTACCGGTAAATTCAACGAAACGGCAGATAAGACCAACAAGGATTTGCAGGCGTTCTACTCGGTGTGGGATGCCGATGGTGGCTCGGGGCAACTCACTGTCAGTAGTTTGCGGGCGCAGGCCGTCACGGGCGTATTCTCCGGCAGTTCCGGGCAATTCATTACCACCACCCAGAACGACACGACTTATCCGGGGGAGAAAGGCTGGTATCTGCCATTGGTGTATAACAACGCGCTGACCGGTGAGCGGGTGATCAATCAGGCCAGCCTGGTGCTCGGTCGGATCATCTTCACCACGGCGAGCGTCGATACCTCCGATCCCTGTGCCAGTTTCGGCACTGGCAAACTGGTCGAACTCGATGCGTTCAGCGGTAAGATGCTTAACTACGCGGTGCTCGATACCAACGCCGATGGTGTGGTCGATAGCAACGACACGATTTCCAGTGGCGTTGTGTTTACCGGCGGTATCCCGACCCTGAATGCCATCGTCAACGGTGCAACGCGCAAGATCGTGAGTGACTCCAGTGGTGGCGTGACTACCCTGGTGGAAAAATCCGGCGGCGGCAGCCGTCGTATCATGTGGCGACAAATACAGTAAGTGAGAGTTTGAGGCATGCGCAGATTCAACCGAGGTTTTACCCTGATCGAAATCATGATCGTGATTGCGATCATCGGGATCGTCATCACCATCGGCTATCCAAGCCTCACCGAGTACGTGAAAAAGGGCCGCCGTGCCGAGGTGGTATCGCTGTTGTCGGAGCAGGCGCAGACCCTCGAGCGTTTCTACACCAAGAACAATGTCTACACCGGCATTACCGGGCTCAGCACAGGCAACGATTTCTACACCGTCACGCCGACCATTGCTGACCAGACCTTCCTGCTGACCGCCACCCGTAAAACGGGCACGGCCATGGCCACCGACAAGTGCGGGGACTTCACCCTCACCAACACCGGTGTCAGAAGCATGAACAACGCGACTACCGGGCTGACCACCAAGGATTGCTGGGGCCGCTGAAGCGCTTTTCTCAGGGGGCCTTTTGCGCCCACTGTCTTTTTTACGGTTGGATCAAACATGACCAGGCAACAGCAAGTGGTGATTGTCGGTGGCGGGGTAATTGGCCTGCTCACCGCCTACAATCTCGCCTCCGAAGTGCGCAGCGTGGTGCTGCTGGATCGCTCGAACGTCGGCCAGGAATCGTCCTGGGCTGGCGGCGGCATTGTTTCTCCGCTGTATCCGTGGCGCTACAGCCCGGCCGTTACCGCGCTGGCGCATTGGTCGCAGGATTTTTATCCACAGCTCGGCGAGCGCTTGTTCGCCGATACCGGGGTTGATCCCCAGGTGCATACTACGGGCTTGTACTGGCTGGATCTCGATGACGAGGCCGAAGCGCTGGCGTGGGCCAAACGGGAAAACCGTCCGCTGCAGGCTGTGGATATCTCGGCTGCCCACGAAGCGGTGCCGGTGCTCGGTGAAGGTTTCTCACGGGCGATCTACATGGCTGATGTAGCCAATGTCAGGAACCCACGGCTGGTCAAGTCGCTGAAAGCGGCGCTGCTGGCGCTGCCAAACGTGACCATTCACGAACAATGTGAAGTCAGCGGATTTGTTCGCGAGGGTGAGCGCGTCGTGGGTGTCGAGACATCCAATGGGCTGATCGCGGGCGATCAAGTGGTTCTGACGGCGGGCGCATGGAGCGGTGACTTGCTCAAGACGCTGGACCTGACATTGCCGGTCGAGCCGGTCAAAGGCCAGATGATTCTGTACAAGTGCGCAGCGGATTTTCTGCCAAGCATGGTGCTGGCCAAAGGGCGCTATGCGATTCCGCGCCGCGACGGGCATATCCTGATCGGCAGTACGCTGGAGCACGAGGGCTACGACAAGACACCGACCGACGTGGCGCTCGAAAGCCTCAAGGCTTCTGCGGTTGAGTTGTTGCCGGCGCTGGCAGATGCCGAAGTGGTCGGGCATTGGGCGGGGTTGCGTCCGGGGTCGCCGGAAGGTATTCCCTATATTGGCCGGGTGCCGGGGTTTGATCGGTTGTGGCTCAACTGCGGTCATTACCGCAACGGACTGGTGCTGGCACCGGCGTCGTGCCAGTTGTTTGCCGATGTGATGCTGGGACGGACGCCGATTATTGATCCGGCGCCGTATGCACCTGAAGGCCGTATCTAGTCAGGTATTCGTTGGCGTTTGCGTTACCGCTTTCGCGAGCAAGCCCGCTCCCACAGGGGGCTTGCTGTCCACACTATTCATGTACACCCTCTAAACCTGTGGAAGCGAGCCTGCTCGCGAAGGGGCCTCAATCCAGACCGAGCTTCTTCAGGCGATAGCGCATCGAACGAAACGACAGACTCAAGCGCTGCGCCGCCGCCGTGCGGTTCCAGCGGGTTTCCTCCAGCGCCTGCAAAATCAGTTTGCGCTCGACGTTCTCCAGATAATCCTCAAGATTGTCGATCTGCGTGAGGTCGGCAAGGCCGCTCTCGGCCGTGCAATTACCTTCGCTCAGTCGCAAGTCCCCCACCTCGATCACTCGGTTTTCGCACAATGTGTGCGCGCGTTCGAGGACGTTTTCCAGTTCCCTGACATTCCCCGGAAACCGGTAACTTTTTAGTGCTTCCAAGGCCTGTGGGTGCAAGCGTGCCGCCGGTTGGTCGCTGCCGCTGGCCAGGCGCTTGAGCATATGACTGGCCAGCACTTCAATGTCATCGCGTCGTTCGCGCAGGGACGGTACGCGCAGTTCAATCACGTTTAGCCGGTAATAGAGATCCTGACGAAAACGCTCGGCCGTAACCTGCGCCTCCAGATCTTTGTGTGTGGCGCAAAGAACCCGCACGTCGACCACGCTTTCCTGCTGGCCGCCAACACTGCGCACGGCTTTTTCCTGAATCGCCCGCAGCAGTTTTACCTGCATCGACAGAGGCAAGTCCGCCACTTCATCAAGGAACAACGTGCCGCGATTCGCAGCTTGAAACAACCCGGGTTTGTCCTCGACGGCGCCGGTAAAGCTGCCTCTGCGATGACCGAAGAATTCGCTTTCCATCAGCTCCGAAGGAATCGCCCCACAGTTCACCGGCACGAATGGCTGACTGGCGCGTGGTCCTTGTTCGTGAATCAGTCTTGCGACCAATTCCTTGCCGCTACCGGACTCGCCACTGATGTACACCGGCGCCTGGCTGCGGGCGAGTTTGTCGATCTGTTTGCGCAAGTTGCGCATCGGTGGCGATTCGCCCAGCAAGCGTCGATCAATCGATGTTCCGAGTCCGCCAGAGGCAGGCATGCGCAGGGCCGTGCCGACCAGTTCGCGCAGGCGAGTGAGATCGACAGGTTTGGTGAGAAAGTCGAACGCGCCGGCTTTGAGGGCGTTGATCGCCGTTTCCAGGCTGCCGTAGGCGGTAATCATCGCCACCGGCAGTTGCGGGTAACGTTGCTGGATGTGCTGCACCAGTTCCAGCCCCGTACCGTCGGGCAAGAGCATATCGGTCAGGCACAGGTCGAACGACTCGCTGTGTAACAGCGTCCGGGCTTCGCTGAAGTTGCGTGCGCTGAGGGTGTCGAGTTTCATCCGTCCCAAGGTGATTTCCAGGAGTTCGCGGATATCCGGTTCGTCGTCGACGATCAGGATTTTTTGCCGTGGGCTCGTGTTCAACTTTGTTTCCGTCCGTGAGCAAAGGTGATGCGAAAGCAGCCGCCGCCTTGGCGTGGTTTGAAGTCTAGGCGCGCTTGGTTGCTTTCGCACAGCTCACGGGACAGATAAAGCCCAAGGCCGGTGCCTTGGCTGCTGGTGGTGAAGAAGGGTTCGAACAGGTGCGCCTGTTCATCGGGCGGCACGCCGGGGCCGTTGTCCTGCACTTCGAGTGTCGCCAACTGGCTATCGGCGTCGATGAACAGTGCCAGCCAGACCTCGGCCTGATCATGCAGCAAGGCGCTATGACGCCAACCGTTGCGTAACAGATTGTCGAGAATTTGCGTGAGTTGGTTGGGGTCCATCAGGGTGGTGAAGTCACCCGAGTTGATTCGCAGATGAATCTGCTGGCGCTCGGTGGCCTGTTCGCGGCTTTCGGCGACGAAGTTTTCCAGCCACGGCTTGAGTTCCAGCCGTTGGGGGGCGCTTTGCTGGCGGCGGGACAGTTGCAGGACGTTTTCGATGACTCGGTTCATGCGCTGGGAGTGATCTTGAATAATCTGCGTCAGACGCCGATCCGCGCTGTCGAGTTCCTCGGATTCACCCAATAGCTGCGCGGCATGACTGATGGCGCCCAGCGGATTGCGAATCTCGTGGGAGATGCCGGCAGTCAAGCGTCCGAGGGCGGCGAGTTTGAGTTGCTGGGCCTGTTGGGCGATCTGCGCCAGATCCTCGAGGAACACCAGGGTTTGCTGGTTCGGACTTTGCTCGAGTGCAATGAAGTTCGGTTGCAACTCCAGACCGTTGCCGGGAATTTTCAGACTCTGCGGGCGCAGGGTCGGGTTATTCATCCACAGTAGCAGGCGATCGACCAGCGCCGGCGAGTAGTCGTCGATCAAATGGCCTTGAAGACGGGCTTGCGCGAGCAACGTCTGGGCGCTGTGGTTGGCCAGTTGTACCCGCCGTTGCTCGTCGAGCACCAGAATCCCGGTGCGCATGCGTTGCAGGATCAACGCGTTGAGGGCTTCCAGGCCTACCACTTCGCTGGCGCGCTGTTCGGCCAGTGTTTCGCTGACTTCCAAGCGCCGGGCCAGTCCTTGCACCAACAGAGACGCGGCAAAACACAGGGCGCCGAGAGTGCCGGCCTGCAGGTATTCGTTGGCGCTCAGGGGATGGCTGAAATTCAGCACAAAACTCAAGCCGACAATACCGAGAGCCCCAATGGCGGCGATCAGCAGACCGATGCGTCGTCGTAGCAAGGTATTGCTGATGGCCACCGAGACAATCAGCAAATTTCCCAGGGCGCTGGCAACGCCACCTGCTGCATAGAACAGGCCGCACAGCAGTAATACGTCGACCAGCGCGAGACTGAACAGTTGCGCGGGGCGGCGGATGTTTTCCAGAAACACCACGAGCAGAATGTTGAGGATCAGGTACAGCCAACTGCCACCGCGCAGCAGATCGTCGTTGGCCGACGTCAGCAGACGGTTGTCCATGTTGCTGGAGATCAACAGCACCAACGTGATGCCGACACTTAAACGGTAGAGATGATAGAGGCGCAGCAGACGCTGAGCCTGTTTGCTGTTGGCGTTGGCGGCCTCAGCGATCACTGGGGCCTGGGCCTTGCTCAAGGTGAGCCTGGCTGCAATACCACTGTTGTTGAACGCTCAGCGCGCGGTCGCGGGGCAGGTGCACGCCACAATGGGCGCAACGCACCATTGGTGCGGCATCCTGTTCGCGAGGCGAGCGTGGAGATTGTGTGGACGAGGCGGATGCCTTGAATTTGCGCCACAGCCATACCGCAGCAAATATCAGGACGATCCAGAACAATAAACGAAACATGATGAGCGGCTTTCCGACTGATGATCCGGCAGTTTAGCCAAGGACCTGACAAGCGCACAGCCTATTAAAGCGCGGTAATGAAAAAGGGAGATCCGAAGATCTCCCTTTTTGTCCATCCGGTGTGATCAGTCGAACACGCCGAAAGTCATGTAGCTGAACCACGAACGGTCGCTGTTGCTCGACTCAGGTTCCGGCTCTTCAATCACGTCGCCGTTTTCGTCTTTAGGCTTGAGCTCGTTCGGGATCGCGTCTTTGGCGTCCTGGAACTGCTTCTGTACGTCCTGGTTGGCGCGGGTCTCGCCTGGCGGCAGCGGTGGACGCGACTCGATCAGACCGAGGGTCGCCTTGCTCAGGAACGAACGGTTGTCGGCTTCGGCGACCGATGGCACGAACTGACCGTCTTGCAGGCTCGGGTGGTTCGGGTAGTTGAGCTTCAGGGTTTCCAGGCTGGTGGCCGCCAGTTCGTCCAGGTGCAGACGCTGATAGGCTTCGGTCATCACCGCCAGGCCGTCACCGACCGATGGGGTTTCCTGGAAGTTCTCCACGACATAACGGCCACGGTTGGCCGCAGCAACGTAGGCCTGACGGGTCAGGTAGTAGTCGGCGACGTGGATTTCGTAGGCCGCCAGCAGGTTGCGCAGGTAAATCATGCGCTGCTTGGCGTCCGGCGCGTAGCGGCTGTTCGGGTAGCGGCTGGTGAGCTGGGCGAACTCGTTGTAGGAGTCGCGGGCAGCGCCCGGGTCACGCTTGGTCATGTCCAGCGGCAGGAAGCGCGCCAGCAGGCCGACGTCCTGGTCGAAAGACGTCAGACCTTTCAGGTAGTAGGCGTAATCCACGTTCGGGTGCTGCGGATGCAAACGAATGAAACGCTCGGCAGCGGACTTTGCAGCTTCCGGCTCGGCGTTTTTATAGTTGGCGTAGATCAGCTCCAGCTGTGCCTGATCGGCGTAGCGACCGAACGGATACCGCGACTCCAGAGCCTTCAGCTTGGCTGTGGCGCTGGTGTAGCTGTTGTTGTCCAGGTCAGTCTGAGCCTGCTGATACAGCTCGGCTTCGCTGAGGTTTTCGTCTACGACTTCCTTCGATGAGCAAGCAGCGGTCAATGCGAGGATGGCGATCAGCAGCAGGTGTTTCACTTGCATGGCGGCTTGCGTCCCTATGACGGCCGCTGTCTTGGGCGGGGCCGTCCTGTTATGATGAGCGCCCCGTTGAAAAGCCTCGGGGCAAAAGACGCCGTATTTAACCACAAGCGCGCAGCCGAAACCAAAGGCTGTGCCGACGCCCAGTCAGAGCATGTCCGATAAAATTGAACTTCGCGCAGAGGTGCCGTCCGATTTGGGCGGCCAACGCCTCGATCAAGTCGCCGCCCAACTCTTCGCTGAGCACTCACGCTCGCGCCTATCCGCCTGGATCAAAGAAGGTCGCCTGACTGTGGACGGGGCGGTCATCCGCCCTCGCGACATCGTGCATGGCGGTGCCATCCTTGAGCTGACTGCCGAGCAGGAAGCCCAGGGCGAGTGGATCGCCCAGGACATCGAACTCGACATCGTCTATGAAGACGACGACATTCTGGTGATCAACAAGCCTGCGGGCCTGGTGGTGCACCCGGCTGCCGGTCACGCCGACGGCACTTTGCTCAACGCTTTGCTGCACCACGTGCCGGACATCATCAATGTCCCGCGCGCCGGTATCGTGCATCGTCTGGACAAGGACACCACCGGTTTGATGGTGGTGGCCAAGACCATTCAGGCGCAGACAAAGCTTGTTGCACAATTGCAGAGCCGCAGCGTTAGCCGCATCTACGAGTGCATCGTGATTGGCGTGGTGACCGCCGGTGGCAAGATCAACGCCCCGATCGGCCGTCACGGCCAGCAGCGCCAGCGCATGGCGGTGATGGAAGGCGGCAAGCCTGCCGTCAGCCACTACCGCGTGCTGGAGCGTTTCCGTTCCCACACCCACGTTCGGGTGAAACTGGAAACCGGCCGTACCCACCAGATCCGCGTGCACATGTCGCACATCAACTTCCCGTTGGTCGGCGACCCGGCGTACGGCGGTCGTTTCCGCATTCCGCCAGCCGCAAACCCGACCATGGTCGAGTCGCTCAAGCACTTCCCGCGTCAGGCCCTGCATGCGCGCTTCCTTGAACTGGATCATCCGACGAGCGGTGAGCGCATGAGCTGGGAATCGCCGCTGCCGGAAGACTTCGTCTGGTTGCTGACCCTGCTCAAGCAGGATCGCGAGGCTTTCGTCGGATGAACTGGCTGACGCCGGACTGGCCTGCGCCGGCCAGCGTCAGGGCCTGTGTCACCACCCGCGAGGGTGGTGTCAGCGAGGCACCGTTCGACAGCCTCAATCTGGGCGATCATGTTGATGATCGCCCGGAGGCTGTTGCCGAAAATCGTCGGCGTCTGACTGATCACTTCTCTATAAAGCCTGCCTGGTTGCAGCAAGTTCACGGCATTTGCGTGGCGCATGCTGATCCGGGCGTGGTTGCAACGGCTGATGCCAGTTGGTCGGCAACCCCCGGTATTGCCTGCACGGCAATGACGGCCGATTGTTTGCCGGCGCTTTTCTGTGATCGCGCCGGCACCCGCGTTGCAGCGGCCCATGCCGGTTGGCGTGGTCTGGCGGCCGGTGTGCTCGAAGCCACGCTGGATACGCTCGATGTCCCGGCACAAGAGGTGCTGGTCTGGCTCGGTCCGGCCATCGGCCCGCAAGCGTTTGAAGTTGGCCCGGAAGTGCGGGAGGTCTTTATCGATCAACTGCCCGAAGCGGCGACAGCCTTTGTCCCGAGCCACAATGCGGGCAAGTTCATGGCTGACATCTATAAGCTGGCCCGCCTGCGTCTTGCAGTTCGTGGTGTCACTGCGGTTTACGGCGGCGATTTCTGCACCGTGACCGATCCGCGTTTCTTTTCTTACCGCCGTGCGTCGCGCACGGGTCGCTTTGCCTCCCTGGTTTGGCTCACCCGCTAGACTTGCCTGACCTGCATCAACTCTCCGCCGCTTGAATCTCGCAGAATCGACCGCATCTACAGTGGTATCTGGCAGGTTTCTTCATTCAGGATGGTTTTCAGGTCCGGCCTGCTCAAAAGGAAGGTGACCCATGCGTATAGACCGTTTAACCAGCAAATTACAGTTGGCCTTGTCCGACGCCCAATCGTTGGCTGTCGGCCATGATCATCCGGCTATTGAGCCGGCGCACTTGATGCAAGCCATGCTTGAGCAGCAGGGCGGTTCGATCAAACCTCTGCTGATGCAGGTGGGCTTTGACATCAATAGCTTGCGTAAAGAGCTGACCAAAGAGCTCGACCAATTACCGAAAATCCAGAACCCCACCGGCGACGTCAACATGTCGCAGGACCTGGCGCGTCTGCTCAACCAGGCTGACCGTCTGGCTCAGCAGAAGGGCGACCAGTTCATCTCCAGCGAGCTGGTGCTGCTCGCCTCGATGGATGAGAACAGCAAACTCGGCAAGTTGTTGCTTGGCCAAGGCGTGAGCAAGAAAGCGCTGGAGAACGCGATCAACAACCTGCGCGGTGGCGACGCGGTCAACGACGCCAACCATGAAGAGTCGCGTCAAGCGCTGGATAAATACACTGTCGACCTGACCAAACGTGCCGAAGAAGGCAAGCTCGATCCGGTGATCGGTCGTGACGATGAAATTCGTCGCACCATTCAGGTTCTGCAACGCCGTACCAAGAACAACCCGGTGCTGATCGGTGAACCCGGTGTGGGTAAAACCGCGATTGCCGAGGGCCTGGCCCAGCGCATCATCAACGGCGAAGTGCCGGACGGCCTCAAGGGCAAGCGTCTGCTCTCGCTGGATATGGGCGCATTGATTGCCGGTGCCAAGTACCGCGGTGAGTTCGAAGAGCGCCTGAAATCGCTGCTTAACGAGCTGTCGAAGCAGGAAGGGCAGATCATTCTGTTCATCGACGAACTGCACACCATGGTCGGCGCCGGTAAAGGCGAAGGCTCAATGGATGCTGGCAACATGCTCAAGCCAGCGCTGGCTCGCGGCGAGTTGCACTGCGTCGGCGCGACCACGCTCAACGAGTACCGCCAATATATAGAGAAGGACGCAGCCCTCGAACGGCGCTTCCAGAAAGTATTGGTGGATGAGCCAAGCGAAGAAGACACCATCGCGATCCTGCGTGGCCTCAAGGAGCGTTACGAGGTTCACCACAAGGTCGCGATCACTGACGGTGCAATCATCGCAGCGGCCAAGCTGAGCCATCGCTACATCACTGATCGGCAACTGCCGGACAAGGCCATCGACCTGATCGACGAGGCCGCCAGCCGCATCCGTATGGAGATCGATTCCAAGCCGGAAGTGCTGGATCGTCTGGAGCGCCGCCTGATTCAGTTGAAGGTGGAATCGCAGGCACTGAAGAAAGAAAGCGACGAAGCCGCGATGAAACGCCTGGAAAAACTTCAGGAGGAAATTGTCCGTCTCGAGCGTGAGTATTCGGATCTGGAAGAAATCTGGAACTCGGAAAAAGCCGAGGTACAGGGTTCTGCACAGATTCAGCAGAAGATCGAACAGTCCCGTCAGGAGTTGGAAGCGGCGCGCCGTAAAGGCGACCTGAACCGCATGGCCGAGTTGCAGTACGGGGTGATCCCGGATCTGGAGCGCAGCCTGCAAATGGTCGATCAGCACGGCAAGAGCGAAAACCAGTTGCTGCGCAGCAAGGTGACTGAGGAAGAAATCGCTGAAGTC
The DNA here is from genome assembly GCF_963970845.1 of Pseudomonas sp. RA_105y_Pfl2_P56. Classification (NCBI taxonomy): domain Bacteria; kingdom Pseudomonadati; phylum Pseudomonadota; class Gammaproteobacteria; order Pseudomonadales; family Pseudomonadaceae; genus Pseudomonas; species Pseudomonas sp. RA_105y_Pfl2_P56. The sequence continues at coordinate 53,502 of NZ_CAXAPL010000003.1, read as the reverse complement.
GTGTCGAAGTGGACCGGCATTCCCGTGTCGAAAATGCTCGAAGGCGAGCGCGACAAGCTGATGAAGATGGAAAGCCTGTTGCACCAGCGTGTGATCGGCCAGGACGAAGCGGTCGTGGCGGTGGCCAATGCCGTTCGGCGTTCCCGCGCCGGGTTGTCGGATCCGAATCGCCCGAGTGGCTCGTTCATGTTCCTCGGCCCGACCGGTGTCGGTAAAACCGAGCTGTGCAAGGCGCTGGCTGAATTCCTCTTTGATACCGAAGAGGCGATGGTGCGGATCGACATGTCCGAGTTCATGGAGAAACATTCCGTGGCACGATTGATCGGTGCGCCACCGGGATACGTCGGTTACGAAGAGGGCGGTTATCTGACCGAAGCGGTACGGCGCAAGCCTTACTCGGTGATCCTGTTGGACGAAGTCGAGAAAGCGCACCCGGATGTGTTCAACATCCTCCTGCAAGTGCTTGAGGATGGTCGCCTGACCGACAGCCACGGTCGTACGGTGGACTTCCGTAATACCGTGATCGTCATGACGTCGAACCTGGGGTCAGTGCAGATCCAGGAGCTGGTGGGTGATCGTGAGGCGCAACGTGCGGCGGTGATGGATGCGCTGACCAGTCACTTCCGTCCGGAGTTCATCAACCGGGTTGACGAAGTGGTGATCTTCGAGCCTTTGGCGCGGGATCAGATCGCGGGCATTACCGAGATTCAGTTGGGCCGTCTGCGCAGTCGTCTGGCCGAGCGCGAATTGAAGCTGGAGCTGAGTCCGCAAGCGATGGATAAGCTGATTGCCGTCGGTTACGACCCGGTCTACGGCGCGCGACCTTTGAAACGGGCGATCCAGCGTTGGATCGAAAACCCGCTGGCACAATTGATCCTCTCGGGGCATTTCATGCCGGGGGACACGGCAACCGGTACCGTTGCGGACGACGAAATCGTTTTCAACTGAGCCGCAGCGTCAATGAAATAAGGAAGGCCTCGCTTTGCGAGGCCTTTTTTTCGCCAGGCTGTTGAACTCAAAGGAAAAGGCTTGTAAAGTGCGCCCCGCAGTCAGTCACCCACAAGGTTTCAGCTCACTGAGCAGAAATCTGAAATAAGTTGCAAATCATTAACTTGAAAGCGATTTAGGGGGTTGACAGAGGTGATCTAGGTTGTAGAATAGCGCGCCTCAGACACACGAACGCAGCGATGCGAACAAGGGTCTAAGAGCTGTAAGTTTCACCGTTGTAAATTGAAATATGTAGTTCCGTGATAGCTCAGTCGGTAGAGCAAATGACTGTTAATCATTGGGTCCCAGGTTCGAGTCCTGGTCACGGAGCCAATTTCAAACCGGGGTATAGCGCAGTCCGGTAGCGCGCCTGCTTTGGGAGCAGGATGTCAGGAGTTCGAATCCCCTTACCCCGACCATTTTTGGGTCGTTAGCTCAGTTGGTAGAGCAGTTGGCTTTTAACCAATTGGTCGTAGGTTCGAATCCCACACGACCCACCATTTTTGAAACCAGTTAGCGCTGGGATCGAATCTTAAGATCAGAGGCCAAAAGCGCTGATCGAAGAAGGCGATCTTTGAAAGGATCGCCTTTTTTTTACCGGGGTATAGCGCAGTCCGGTAGCGCGCCTGCTTTGGGAGCAGGATGTCAGGAGTTCGAATCCCCTTACCCCGACCATATTAAAAATCCTCGTATCGAAAGATACGGGGATTTTTTTTGCCTTCACGAAAGACAAATCCCTTCAAGTCATCGTACAACTTGCCGATAGCTCGCTAACAAGAGGGGCTGCCATTGCTTTGCCCCTTGATTCTGACCACTACAAGAATAAGGGCGCTCGTCATGTTGCTTCGTCAGTTGAATATTGCTCCTCGAGCAGCATTGGGCTTTGCCCTGATCGCGGTACTGGTGGCATTGCTTGGGGTGTTTGCGCTCGGACAGATGTCGAGTATTCGCGACAGTGAGGTTGCGGTAGAAAATCAGTGGTTGCCGAGTATTCGTGGCGGGGACGAAATTCGCGAGCTGATGTTGCGTATTCGCACCATTTCTTTGCGCATGGCGCTGGATCAGGATCCGAAGAACATCGCCACTTACCGCGGCCAGATGGACATCCGTGACAAAGAGTTGAGCGAGAAAATCGCCGCCTACGACAAACTGGTCACCACCCCTGAAGGCCAGCAGATCTATGAGCAGTTCAAAAAGACCTTCGCGGCTTACCGTAACGGCATTGCACAATCCTTCACCTTTGCAGAACAGGGCAAGCGGGACGAGTTGACCAAGCTGCTGCTGGTCGATATGAAAACCGTGGTCGACGGCTCCGGCAAACAACTCAATGACCTGGCGGATCTGTTCGCCAAACAAGTTGCCGTCGAAAGCCAGAACTCTGCAGCGCACTATGAAGCGTCGCGAATGATCGTTAGCGTGTTCATCGCTCTGGCGGCACTGGCGACCGTTGCGTTGGCGATGTTGCTCACCCGCAGCATCGTGCGCCCGCTAAGTAGCGCCGTCAGCGCCGCGGAGAGTGTGGCGCAAGGGGACCTGACCCGCCCCATCGAGACCCACGGCAACGACGAAGTCAGCCGCTTGCTCAAAGCGTTGGCGACCATGCAGCAGAACCTGCGCGAAACCCTGCAAGGGATCAGCGGTTCGGCCACGCAGTTAGCGACCGCTGCCGACGAGCTCAGTGCGGTGACGCTCGACAGCACACAAGGCCTGCAACAGCAAAACAACGAAATTGAGCAGGCAGCGACGGCTGTGAATGAGATGACCACGGCCGTGGAAGAGGTTGCACGCAACGCGGTGTCGACGTCTGACGCCACCCGGCAATCCAGTGAATCGGCGCATCTGGGGCAAGAGCGGGTCAGTGAAACTGCCAGTGCCATCAATGCGCTGGTCGGCGATGTGCAACACACGGGGGATCTGGTGCTGTCATTGGCCAACCAATCGCAGGACATTGGCAAAGTGCTGGACGTGATCCGGGCGATTGCTGAGCAGACCAACCTGCTGGCGCTCAATGCGGCCATTGAGGCGGCACGGGCAGGCGAGAGCGGTAGAGGTTTTGCTGTCGTCGCCGATGAGGTGCGAGCGCTGGCTTATCGTACGCAGCAATCGACCCAAGAGATCGAGCAGATGGTGCAAGGCATGCGCAACGGTTCGAGCCTGGCGCTCGATTCGATGCAGGCCAGTGCCGCGAGAGCCACGACCACGCTGACATTGGCTGAGCGTGCGGGTGAGGCGCTACAAACCATCACGTCTTCGGTGCATGAGATCCATGAGCGCAACCTGGTGATTGCCAGTGCCGCCGAAGAACAGGCTCAGGTGGCGCGGGAGGTGGATCGCAACCTGGTGAATATTCGCGACCTTTCTGTACGTTCCGCTGCCGGAGCCGACCAGACCAGCGCTGCCAGTCATGAGTTGTCGCAACTGGCCAATGCCTTGCAGGGCATGGTGCGGCGATTCCAGTTGTAAGTTGGCCGGCGCAAAGAACGGTGGTGAGCTCAGTCAGGCACCTCATCTTTCGCTCAACACGAACCCCGTGGGAGCGTGCTTGCTCGCGAAAGCGGTCTATTAGCCAGCACATTGGCCGACTGATCCACTGCCTTCGCGAGCATGCCCGCTCCCACAGGTTTTTACATCAATGCAGTTTCAGGCGAGGCTCGGTCCCGCGGCCAATCTTGCTGCCCAGCATCAGCATCGCCGTGCGAAACGGCCCGTACAGCGCCATCTGGTGCATGCGATACAGCGACACGTAAAACATCCGCGCCAGCCAGCCTTCGAGCATCACGCTGCCGGTCAGATTGCCCATCAAGTTACCCACAGCCGAAAAACGCGACAGCGAGATCAGCGAGCCGTAGTCGGTGTATTTGTACTCCGGCAGGGTCTTGCCTTCGATGCGCAGTTTCAGCGATTTGGCCAGCAGCGACGCTTGTTGGTGCGCGGCTTGCGCGCGTGGCGGTACGTTGCGGTCGGAGCCCGGTTGCGGGCACGCGGCGCAGTCACCGAAGGCGAAGATGTTCTCGTCGCGGGTGGTCTGCAGGGTTGGCAGCACCTGCAGTTGATTGATGCGATTGGTTTCCAGGCCGTCGATGTCCTTGAGGAAGCCCGGTGCACGAATGCCGGCTGCCCAGACTTTCAGGCTGGCGTTGATCACGTTGCCGTCGGCGGTGATCAGGCTGTCCGCCGTCACTTCGCTGACTGCGGCGTTGGTCATCACATTGACCCCGAGTTTCTCCAGGGTCTTGTGCACTGGCCCGCTGATGCGTTCCGGCAGGGCCGGCAACACCCGTGGCCCAGCCTCGATCAGGGTGATGTGCATGTTTTCCGGTTTGATCCGGTCCAGCCCGTAGGCTGCCAGTTCATGGGCGGCGTTGTGCAGTTCTGCCGCCAGTTCGACGCCCGTGGCGCCAGCGCCGACGATCGCCACGCTGATCTGCTCGACCACATCGGTTTGCCCGGCATGCGCACGCAAATAGTGGTTGAGCAGTTGCTGGTGGAAACGCTCGGCTTGTTTGCGGGTGTCGAGGAACAGGCAGTGCTGCGCTGCGCCCTCAGTGCCGAAATCGTTGGTGGTGCTGCCGACGCTGATCACCAGCGTGTCGTACTGCACTTCGCGCGCCGGTACGAGTTCGATGCCGTTTTCGTCGTAGGTCGCGGCCAGCTGGATTTTCTTCTGTGTGCGATCAAGCCCGCTCATGCGGCCCAACTGGAACTCGAAGTGGTTCCATTTGGCTTGGGCGACATAGTTGAGTTCGTCTTCGGAAGAGTTCAGCGATCCGGCGGCCACTTCGTGCAACAGCGGTTTCCAGATGTGCGTCAGGTTCGCGTCGACCAGCATCACACTGGCCGTGCCGCGCTTGCCCAGCGTCTTACCCAGACGGGTAGCCAACTCCAGACCGCCGGCGCCGCCGCCGACAATAACAATACGATGGGACATGGGGATAACTCGCAAGGTTTTTAAAGGAAATCGGTGCGGTTACCCGAGCGAGCGCGATGCAGCTCATAGCGTCAGGTAACTGATAAATCGGCTCAGCAGGCCCAGACCAATGGTCACTGCCAATACCAGCACCAGGAGCATCCACGGCCGGAAAGGCCGGCGCTCGACTCGGTGTTGGGACAGTTGCAGGTACTCTTCGACATGTTTCTGGTCTTCGGGGTTCAGGCGGCTGGTCATAATGGCCTCGTCAGATAGACGTTGCTGAATGTGCAGAAGCTACAGCGGTTTTCAACCGGGGTTGAACGCAGCATAGCCGCTGTCCGGAACAGGTTCGACGGACACGCCATCGTCGAGGCGAATGATTCCGCTTTGTAACACTCGTGCGGTGATACCGCCATGCCCGCGCACCGCTTGAAAGGTGCCCGGGCCGAGGTTGGTCTGCAGGCGCGCGCAGGGCTGGCACCAGCCAGTGGTTTCGAAAATCGCCTGACCCATGCGAAAACGCCGACCCTTGAGGCTGAACAGGTTGATCCCGCTGATAACGAGATTGCGCCGAAGATCTTCAGGCTTGACCGGTTGCTCCGCCGGGCGGCCCATCAAGGCACTGATCACCGCCAGGTGCTCCCACTGGATCAACGTCACCTGCCGCGCGTTGCGGATGCCGGGGCGAGCGTGATCGCCAGTCAGTCCGGCCTCCAGTCGCGCTTCCACGACATCGAGTTCGATCATCGGCTCACGGGATTCCGGTCGCACGCCGATCCAGCGCACACGGCCGGTTTGCGGTACGTCGGCGATCAATTGTTGAAGTGGCGTCACAGGCTGATTCCTACGTCGAAAACGATGCTACGGCCCAGGTTGCTGCGCAGAAAATCCGGAGCATCGGGGTGCGCGAACAGCACGCGGGCGAATGTCGGGCCGACGAGGGACAACGAGCGCCAGCCTTGGCGCAAATATTCGGTGGGGGGCGGAAAGTGGCTGTTGAGGTCCAGAACCTCACGCTTGAGGCTGGCGAAAGCGATGATGTCCAGTTCGCCCAGATCCATGCCGCGCTCCTTGTAGTTGTGGGCTTTCTTGCGCAAGGTCGGCGCCAGTCTGAGCAGAAATTCATTGGCTGGAATTCGTCGCGGCTTGGCCTCCCGGCGCACCAGTTGGCTGAGGGAGAACGCACTGCGCCGACGCTGCAATTCATCGCGCCATTCATCGTTGAGTCGCCGGCCTTCATCCAGAACGAAGAACACCTCGAAATTGGCATCACGAAACAGCACGTCCGGTGGTTCGCCGGCCGGGGCGAACTCGTCGGCGCGGTAGGGAATGTTGAGGCCTTGCAGCAGGCGCTGGCAAACCCAACGCTCACGCTCCCATTTGCGGGCATTGGACAGGAACGCGTTGGCTTGCTCGGCCGCGATGGTCAGCAGGCGTAAATAATCTGAGTCATCCATAGGCCCAAGCTTAGCGTTCAAATGCGACAAGCAGAAAGCCTTGCGTGGCAAAGTGCGTCAGTGGGCAGTCTGGATGGGCGGTGTAGACTGACGGAAATCGTCCATTGAACGTAAACCGAGGGGATTGAACGTGAAATCACGCTGGTTACTGTTGTTCGCTCTTGTTCCGCTGTTGGCTCATGCGCTCGATACCGGCGAGCAACTCGCCCCCTGGACGTTGCTGGATCAGAACGATCAGGCATACACGCTCGACAACACAACCACGACGCTGCTGGTGGCCCGGGACATGGAGGGCGCCAAACTGATCAAGGAGGCGTTGAAGGATCAGCCCAAGGGCTATCTGGAGGCGCGTCACGCGGTATTCGTTGCCGACATCCAGCGTATGCCGACGCTGATTGCCAGGATGTTCGCTGTGCCCGCCATGCGTGACTACAGCTATCGGGTCATGCTCGATCGCGAGGGTCGGGTTGCGTCACGCTATCCCGGCGCAGAGGGTCAGGTGTTGTGGCTGCAACTCAAGGATCGCCGATTGCTTGAACAGCATGAATATGCCAACGCCGCCGGACTGCGCGAGGCACTGGAGAACGCGCGGCCATGATCGGCGCCGAGGTGCTGTCCACTGGAAGCCTGGTACTGGGCTGGCTGATTTATTTGCCGGTGCTGCTCTGGGCGATCTTTCGCGCACCTTGGGTCGAATTGTTCAGCGATCGCCGCCGTCAGCATTTGCTGTTCGGCACCGTGTTCGCGCTGTTTCTGTTGTGGCTGGTGCGCAGGGATTTTGACACGGGAGTGTCTTATCACTTCATCGGCATGACGGCAGTGACGTTGCTGTTGGACTGGCCGCTGGCGGTTGTCGGCGGGCTAGTGGCGCAAGCCGGCCTGGTGCTGCTCGGACGTCAGGACCTCGCAGCGCTTGGGGTCAACGGCGCATTGTTCATAGTGCTGCCCGTGCTGGTCACTGAGTGCGTGGCGATCCTCGTCGAGCGTGCGCAGCCGCGTAATCCATTTGTTTACATCTTCTGTTCCGGGTTTCTGGCGGCTGCGTTGTCGGCGTTGATGTGCCTGCTGTTCAGTCTGACGTTGCTCTGGTATGACGGCCTCTTTGCCATGCCAGAGTGGCTGGAGGACTTCATTGGCTACGTGTGGCTGATCATCTTTCCCGAAGCATTCATCAACGGCATGGTCATCAGTGCGCTGGTGGTGTTCTGCCCGGAATGGCTGGAGACATTCAACCGCACCCGCTACCTTTCGGCGCCGTGGAAGGACGACGATCCCAAATCTTGATCCATATCAAACCCGCCACACGCGGGAAATTTCATGCTCGTGCAAATCCCTTCAGGAGCAGCAGCATGAGTGTTTACGAGTGGGCAAGACAGGAGACCCGGCAGAGTCTGGAGATGGCGCAGGAGGTGGGGTTCGATCCGGGTTTGAGCCTGCGCGCCTTGCTCAGCGCAGTGGTGCAACAGAGCAAGACCGTGCGCAACGCCGAAGACCTGGCCGACGAGTTGCGCTTTTTGGCGCAGAACCTCGACGACGATCAGGACTACGGTTTCATGCGGCCCTGAGCGGGATCAGTGACGCGGGTCGAAGTCGCCGGAAAACAGTTCATCTTCGGCATCCGGGGCGACCGGAATCTTGTGTTCTTCGGATGCCCAGGCGCCGAGGTCGATCAGTTTGCAGCGATCGGAACAGAACGGCCGAAACGTGTTCTCAGGCGTGAATTCAACGGGCGCGCCGCAAGTTGGGCATTCTACGGTTGGGATCTGGCTCATGATTGGCCTCCACTTAAAGTCAGGTAAAAGTCATGCAGACGCTCGACCTCGCTGTGCAGCCAGACGAGGTCGCGGTCGTTGACCACCACGTCGTCGGCACGGCTCACGCGGTCTTCGCGGCTCGACTGGGCCTTGAGGATCGCCTGGACCTGCTGTTCGCTGGTCTGGTCACGCTGCAAGGTGCGTTCGATTTGCAGTTGTTGCGGGGCGTCGATCACCAGAATGCGCTGAGTCATCGCGTATTGCCCGGATTCGATCAACAACGGCGAAACCAGAATCGCGTAGGGCGATTTTGCCAGCGCTAGATGATGGGCGATTTCCTCGGCGATCAACGGATGGAGCAGGGATTCGAGCCAGCGGCGTTCTTCGGGGACTTCGAAGATCAGCTTGCGCAGGGCGGCGCGATCCAGCGTTCCATCAGCCTGCAGCACGCCTGCCCCGAAGTGCTCGGCGATCTTGGCCAGCGCCGGGCGCCCCGGTTCAACCACCCAGCGCGCTGCGTGATCGGCGTCGACCACATGGATGCCGAGGTCGATGAAGTGCTGCGCCGCGGCGCTTTTACCGCTGCCGATGCCACCGGTCAGGCCGAGAATCCAGGGTTTTTCCACAGGGGTATTCATTTCAAACCGACAAACTGCCAATAGAAGTCGGTTATTTGACCACCCCAGAGCAAGGCAATCCAGCCGGCAATTGCCAGATAGGGGCCGAAGGGGATCGGCGTCGAGGTTTTCTGCTGACGCAGACGCAGCAAAATCACGCCGATGATTGCGCCCACCAGCGATGACAGCAGAATTGTCAGCGGCAGAATCTGCCAGCCCCCCCACGCTCCGAGCAACGCCAACAGCTTGAAATCACCGTGACCGATACCGTCCTTGCCGGTGATCAGCTTGAACAGCCAGAACACCGACCACAGCGCCATATACCCGGCCACCGCGCCCCACAGTGCGTCGTGCAACGGCACGAACAGCCCGAAGCTGTTGACGATCAACCCAAGCCACAGCAGCGGAAGTACCAGCACATCGGGCAGCAATTGGTGCTCGGTGTCGATCAGACTCATCGCCAGCAAGCCCCAGGTCAGAAAGATCAACAGGCACGCCGGCCAGCCAAAACCCAGATGCCAGGCGATGAACGCCGAGAGCAGGCCGCAGGCCAGTTCGGTCAGCGGATAGCGTTTGCTGATCGGCGCGGCGCACGCAGAACAGCGTCCGCGCAGCCACAGATAGCTGAGCAGCGGAATGTTCTCCCACGGGCGAATTCGATGAGCGCAATGCGGGCACTCGGAGTGAGGCAGCATGAGGTTGTAGGCCGGCCGTGACGTTTCGCCGGGCAGGCCAAGTACATCCTGAGCCTGCTGGCGCCAATCACGCTCGAGCATTTTCGGCAGGCGCCAGATCAGCACATTGAGGAAGCTGCCGACCACCAGCCCGAGCAGCAGCGCAGTGAAAACAAAGGCCGGCGGATACAGGGCAAACAGTTCGTCGATAGGCATGTCAGATCGCTGAGCCGAGTTGGAAAATTGGCAAGTACATGGCCACCACCAGACCGCCGACGATTACCCCGAGCACCACCATGATGAACGGCTCCATGAGGCTGGTGAGGTTGTCGACCATGTTGTCCACTTCGTCCTCGTAAAACCCCGCGACCTTGGCGAGCATGTCGTCCAGTGCGCCGGACTCTTCGCCGATCGCCGTCATCTGCACCGCCATGCTTGGAAAGACGCCCGTGGCGCGCATCGAAAAATTCAGCTGCATGCCGGTAGAAACATCCTGGCGGATCCGCAGCACCGCACGCTTGAACACCACGTTGCCGGTGGCACCTGCCACCGATTCGAGGGCTTCCACCAGCGGCACACCGGCAGCGAATGTGGTTGACAGGGTTCGGGCGAAACGCGCAACGGCGGATTTGTACATCATCGTGCCGACCAAGGGCAGCTTCAGCAGCCAGGTGTCTCGACGGTCACGCAAACCCTGGGATTTTTTCAGCGCATGGCGGGTGCCGAACACCGCCGCCACCAGTGCGCCGAGTACCGCCCACCACCATTGCTGCATGAATTCCGAGAGGCTGATCACCATCAGGGTGAAGGCCGGCAGTTCGGCGCCGAAGCCTGCGAACACCGACTGAAATTGCGGTACCACCTTCACCAGCAGGATCCCGGTCACGACCCCAGCTACCAGCACCACGGCAGTCGGATAGGTCATGGCCTTCTTGATCTTGGCTTTCAGGCTTTCGCTTTTTTCTTTATAGGTCGCGACGCGTTCGAGCAAGGTGTCGAGGGCGCCGGACTGCTCGCCGGCGTCTACCAGGTTGCAATACAACTCGTCAAAATATTGCGGCTTTTTGCGCAGGGCGTTGGCGAAACTGTTGCCCGCAGCGACTTCCTGTTTCACGTCGTCGACCAGTTTGCGCATGGCCGGGTTTTCAAAGCCCTCGCCGATGATGTCGAACGACTGCAGCAGAGGGACGCCGGCCTTCATCATGGTTGCCATTTGCCGGGTGAACAGGGCGATGTCCCGGGCCTTGATGCGGTTGCCGAAACTCAGCAGGACAGCTGATTTCTTGCGCACCTTACCGGGGTTGATACCTTGCTTGCGCAATTGCGCCTTGATCAGCGCGGGATTCTGTCCACTCAATTCGCCAGTGATCTTGCTGCCTTTCCTGTCCGTGCCTTCCCAGGCGTAGACGCTGATTTTCGCTGCCTTGCCCGCCATGTTCAGTCCTTGGTGACCCGGTTGATTTCTTCAAGGCTGGTGATGCCTTGCATGGCCTTGTGCAAGCCTGAGGTGCGCAGGTCGTCGAAGCCGTCACGGCGCATCTGGCTGTCGATTTCCAGCGAGTTGCCTTCGGCCATGATCAGCCGTTGCAGTTCCGGTGTGTTTTTCACCACTTCATAAATCCCCACACGCCCCTTGTAACCGCCGTTGCAATGATCGCAACCGACCGGCTCGTAGATCGTGAAACTGCCAATGCGTTCCTCGGGGAAGCCTTCCTTGATCAGCGTTTCGCGCGGGATCTCGATGGGTTTCTTGCAGTGGCTGCACAACTTGCGCGCCAGCCGTTGCGCGATGATCAGGCTGACCGAGGTGGCGATGTTGAAACCGGGGATGCCCATGTTGTGCAGGCGGGTCAGGGTTTCGGCTGCGCTGTTGGTGTGCAGCGTGGACAACACGAGGTGGCCGGTTTGCGCTGCCTTGATCGCGATTTCGGCGGTTTCCAGATCGCGGATCTCGCCGACCATGATCACGTCCGGGTCCTGGCGCAGAAACGAACGCAATGCCTGAGCAAAGTCGAGCCCTTGTTTGGGGTTGACGTTGACCTGATTGATGCCTTCCATGTTGATCTCCACCGGGTCTTCGGCGGTGGAAATATTGATGTCGACGGTGTTGAGGATGTTCAGGCCGGTATACAGCGATACGGTTTTACCCGAGCCGGTAGGGCCGGTGACCAGAATCATCCCTTGCGGCTGTTTGAGCGCGGCCATGTACAGGTCTTTTTGCGCTGGCTCATAGCCCAGGGCATCGATCCCGATCTGCGCGCTGGACGGGTCGAGAATCCGGATCACCACTTTTTCGCCCCACAGAGTGGGCAGGGTGTTGACCCGGAAATCGATCGATTTGCTTTTCGACAGGCGCATTTTGATTCGCCCGTCCTGGGGTTTGCGACGCTCCGAGATATCGAGGCTGGCCATGACTTTCAGGCGTGCGGCGATGCGCCCGGCCAGTTGAATGGGTGGTTTGGCCACTTCGCGCAGAATGCCGTCGGTGCGTACCCGTACCCGATAGGTTTTCTCGTAGGGCTCGAAGTGCAAGTCGGAAGAGCCGCTCTTGATCGCATCGAGCAGCATTTTGTGGACGAAACGCACCACTGGCGCATCGTCGACATCGAGTCCGCCGATGGCGTCCTGATTGCTGTCGTCGATGGCTTCGACATCGAGACCGTCGAGATCGACATCGGCCATGTCTTCAAGGCCTGAGGTGTGGGTGTCGAAGAATTTTTCGATGGCGTCGGTGAGCTTGTCGTCCTCCACCAGAATGGCTTCGGTGCTCAGGCCGGTGCTGAACTGGATGTCATTGATCGCTTGATGATTGCTCGGGTCGCAAATGCCCACGAACAGTTTGTTGCCGCGACGCCACAAGGGCAGGGCGTGGTGCTGGCGCACCAGTTTTTCACTGACCAGATCTTTGGGCTGGGTTTCCAAGTCCAGGCAATTGAGATCAAGGAACGCCATGCCGAAGTGCTCCGAGGCGATCTCGGCCACCTGAGCGCTTTTCAGCAGTTTGTTCTGTACCAGATAAGTGACCAGCGACAGCCTGTCGCGCTGGGCCTGTTGCCAGGCTTGCTGGGCGCTTTTTTCCGTCAGCAGTTCGGCCTGCACCAATTGCTTGGCCAGACCGCTCAGAGCGATGTCATTCATGGGGATTCCGCGCACTTGCCGTTCATGACTTATAGCCTAGTCAAGTGACAGCGCCAAACACGGCCCATGCAGGTGACAAAAAGTGTCAGATAGTGCGGTTACAGGTTGTAGGAAACCGCGCCGCCCGCTGCTCGCGCCCAGTCAGCAGGGCTTTATGGCGATTGGCATGGGCTATGCTCGGTCCTTCTCAGATCATGAGATTTCGACTCATGCATGGAGCGTGTCTATGAAAAAACAACAAGGTTTTACGCTGATCGAACTGCTGATCGTGGTGGCGATCATCGGGATTCTGGCGACCATCGCGTTGCCGCAGTATTCGAAATATCAGGCACGGTCGAAAGTGACGGCGGGGTTGGCGGAAATCAGTGCTCTGAAAGTCCCTTTTGAAGACACCATCAATCAAGGTACTGATCCGTCACTGACGAACGTCGCCGGCAGTGCCACGGCCACCACCTCCAACTGCACGCTGGCCGCTTCGGGTACAGCGTCCACAGGCGCTGGCACCATCACCTGTACTTTGGTGAACGCGCCAGGGCCCGTGTTGGGTAAAACCATCACATTGACCCGCACTGGCGCTGCAACGGGCAGTACCTCTGGCACTTGGAGTTGTGCGTCCACGGTCAATCCCGACTACGCGCCTAAAGGTTGCCCGGGCAGCGGTGCCTGAGGCGTTCAACGGCGTCACGGAATGCCCCGCACAGCGGGGCATTTTTCATGGCGCGGCGCTTTATAAAAGCCTCAATAATTTCAGCATCTTAGGAACTTTTCCAAAAGCCGCAACTTGCATGTGCATATTGCGCAAGTCATGCAATTTGCATGAATCCGAAAATTTGCCTTAATTGTAAGCTATTGATTCATATCGTTTTTATTGCTTCATGAAAGTTGGCACAGCGTTCGCAATATCTCCAGTAACCCTGCTGACAAGACATCCAGCAGACTTTCCAGAAAAACAGGAGTTACTCGTATGAAGAAGTTCGCTATCACTGCCGCTGCTGCTACCGCGCTGACCCTGACCATGTCCTGCGGTGCATTCGCACAATCCACCCAGGCTACTCAGGCACCCATGACGCTGGCTGCCGGTGAAATGACCAAGGCTAAAGAAGTTACTTCCGATACCTGGATCACTACCAAAGTGAAAAGCGATCTGGTGACCGAAAAAGGCATCCCAGGCACCGACATCAAAGTTGAAACCAACAAAGGCGTCGTTTCCCTGTCCTCCACTGTTGCAGTGACCGATGCTCAAAAAGAAATGGCTGTGAGCATCACCAAGAAAATCACAGGCGTCAAAGCGGTGTCCGCTGACGGCCTGAAAGCCGAGTAAGGCAAAGGCTTCTCGCCTGGACCGGGAGAAGGCGCGACAGACGGGCCGAGCCATACGTCTGTCGCCACTTTAGAGTTCATGCGACTGGTCACATGGATGTGACCATTACAGGCCCCGACACTTGTGTCGGGGCCTGTTCTATTTCGCGGTGCCACAAAAAACAACTGCGGGGGGCTGGGGTTAATGCCCGCGTTCGCTGTTGATCTGGCGCAGGCGGTTGCCCTCAAAGTGCAGGTATTGGTACATGCCGTTGTTCGGGCCGTAAGTCCATTCCTCGACCTGAAACTCTTCGCGGCGATTGGCGCTGCGCTTGTAGCCCAACAGGTCACGATTGACCGGCTCACCGCACTTGTGAAGTACTTCGCTTGCGCGGTCACCGATGCTGACCAGTTGGCTGCCGCAGCGCAGCGTATCGGACGCCCAAGTGTTTCCGGCAATGAGTGTCAGGGCCATCGCGGCCAGCCATTGTCGCTTCATCATTCGGCATCCAGGTGCATTTGCGTGACCACTCGACCGTCGCTTTGTGCCTCGCCAAGGTTGGCGTCGATGAAGTACACGCGGTCGTCCGCCAACTGGCCCTTGTCCACCAGATAATCCTTGATGCTGCTGGCGCGATCCTGGCCCAACTGGCGCAGCAACACATCGCTGCCGCTCCAGAACTTGATCACGCCTTCGCGCATTTTCGCGGTGCGCTCTTCCTTGCCCAGATCCTTCCATTGAGCCGGTGGCTGGGTTTTCAGGCGGGTGCGGTAGATGCCTTCAAGCAGCGGGCCTTTCTCGCCATCGGGGACGTTGATCAAGGACGCTTGGGCCGGGACTTTGTCGCCACGACGCTGGAGCATCTTGTAGTAGTTGTACTGGTATTCACGCTCCAGACGCTGTTCGGCAAGCAATGGGCCGTCGCTGCTTTTCGCGGCGGTGCCTTCGATTTCCAGGCGCAGGGCCGGACGCTCCTTCAGCGCTTGTGACAGCTTGATCAGCGCCGCTTCAGCGTCCTTGTTCAGTTCGCTGGAGCCGGGGGCAAAGGACACGGTGCCGAGGTCTTGCGAACCACCGCCGCTGACCAGCCCGCCGATCAGTTTGAACGGCGCAGCGGCGGCTTTGACGATCAGGTTGCGCAGGGTCTGCCAGACAATCGGCATCACGCTGAACTGCGGGTTGTTCAAGTCGCCCGTTACCGGCAATTCAATGGAGATCTTGCCGTCGACGTCCTTGAGCAAGGCAATCGCCAGTTTCAGCGGCAGGCTCACGGCGTCGGGACTGTCGACTTTCTCGCCTAGCTGCAACTGTTCGACCACCACTTTGTTCTCGGCTTTCAACTGGCCTTTGGTGATCAGGTAATGCAGGTCGAGATTGAGGCGGCCCTTGCGGATGCGGTAACCGGCGAACTTGCCGGAGTAGGGCGTCAGCGTGGTCAGTTCAACCCGTTGGAAACGGGTGGCGATGTCGAGGCTGGCCATCGGGTCGAATGGGTTGACCGCGCCCTTGATGGTCACTGGCGCATAGCGGTCGACCTTGCCCTTGATGTCGACGCTGGCTGGTTTCGCCTCGCGACTGTCGATGGTGCCGATCTGGCCGTTGAGTTGCTGGACGGCGGTGGCGAAGTTCGGGGTCAGGCTGAAGTCGGCGAAGTTGGCCGAGCCGTCATTGATGGCGATGGCGCCGATGTGAATGCCCAGCGGTTTGTCTTTGCTGACCGGTTTGGCTGCTGCGGTTTTGGCGCCACTGTCGGCAGGCTGCGGGATCAGCAAGTCATCGATGTTGGTGGTGCGGTCATCGTTGATCATGAACCGCACATACGGTTGGAACAGATTGACCTTGTCGATCGACAGGCTGTCGCCGTGCTGATAGTTCAGGCCCTCGACGACCACTTGCTGCCACTTGAGGAAATCGCGGGTTTTCAGGGTGTCCAGGGTGTGCAGTTGATCGATCTGGGCGCGCCCCGTGACGCTGAGTGCCAAAGGCTCGGTGCTCTTGAGGTTGACCTTCAAGTCACTGCCGAGCATGCCGCTACGCAGTTCCAGGCGAATGAACGGGTTGATGTAGGACTGCGCGACACGCAGGTCGATGTCCCGGGTTTTCACGTTGAGCTGGGCAGTGACCGGGGCGAGGTTGACCACGCCGTCGGCCATGATCTTGCCTTGCTTGCCCAGTCCGGTGTCGAGTTTGACCTTGAAAGGCGAGCCGTTGAGGCTGTCGAAATCCTGCAGGTCCGCGTTCAGCGGGCCGACGTCCAGCGCCACCGGTGGATTGGCCGAGCGGTCGGCCAGATGCACTTGGTAGTTGCGCAATTGCACGTCTTTGAGCAGCACTTGCCACGGCTTGCTCGGTGCGCTGGGTTCGGGTTTCGGCGAGTCGGCGGCGGCCGGGGTAGCCTTGGGTTCGGCGGCAGCTTGGGCGGCAGGTTTCGACGGTTGACTGGCAAACAGTTTCTGCCAGTCCAGTTGGCCGTCGGCTTCAAGGGCGGCCCAGGTTTCGAGTTTCTGGCTGCGGATCTTGCCGACCACCACCTGCTGTTTGGCCAGATCGACCGTGGTTTCGCTGACATCGAGGCGTTCGAGTTTCGCCAGCGGGCGTCCGTCCGGCGCTTTGATCGCGAATGGCGCAATGCTCACCGCGACATTGTTGAGCAGCAATTCGGTTTCTTTCGACAGATTGAGTTTGTAGTCGGTACTGAGGCTGACCACGCCGTTTTCCAATACCAACGGCACCGCGTCCCGCACATAGGGCCAGAAGGATTTCATCTGGCCATCGGTGACTTTCAATGTGCCTTGGGAGGTGAATGGAATCAGGCTGAGGTTGCCTTTCCAGTCGATTTGCCCACCGGCCGGGCCAGCGGCCACCAGTGTCATGTCGGCGTTGTCTTCGGGCAGGGTGCTGAGGTTTTTCAGTTCGAAGTCGAGTTTGTCGTAGAGAAATTCGATGGGCTCGCTGGGCCGCGCGTCTTCAAAGTGGACATAGCCGTCGGCCAGCTTGATTCGTTCTATGCGCAGTGGAAACGGCTTGGCATCTGGATCTGCCGGAGTCGGTTCGCTGGCGGGAATGTTGAATAACCCAAGCAGATTGAGCGTGCCGTCCTTGGCGAAGAGGATTTCGGTCTTGGGCTTGTCGAGTTCGATGTCGGACAGGTGCAGCGCTTTTGTCCACAGGCTGTCGAGTTGCAGGTTGGCATACAGGCGCTCGAAGCCGACCTGTTCCTTGCCCGGTTCGCCGATGCCCAACCCCCACAGGGTGACCTCAAGGCTGAACGGATTGAGTTCGATGCGCTGAATATGCGCAGGCACCGTCGCGTAGTTGGCCAGTTGCTGATTGGCCACGCGCAGGGCGATGCCCGGCAAAATCAGAAACCCCAGCAGGCTGTAGAGGGCCAGGGCGGTCAACAAGGCGCCAATCGCGCGAATCAATCCTTTGTGCATGTGCGGCTTCATCTGTCTGAATCGGAGTGCCTTGGAGTATGGCACGCGATTCTGGTTCCGAAGTGCTCACGCCTTGCAGTAAGTGTCTGAAAGTTGTGAGTGAGGCTCAGAATTGCAGGATCAGCGTTTTCAATGGCGGCTGTTGATCCTGCGACGGAAAGTCCCGGCCCGGGGTCATTGCGCTCCATTCACGCACCGGGCGCCCGGCCTTTTCGGCGCAGCGCAAAACCTGTTCGCGCCAGTCGTCCATGCTGACTTTTGCCAGGTTGTTGCAGCAGATCAGCACGCCGTTGTCGGCGGTGGTCAGCAGGGCCGGTTTGAGCAGGCTTTGGTAGTCGCGCAGCAGGTCGACGGTGCCGAACGCGCTCTTGGCCCAGGCCGGTGGATCGAGCAGCACCAGATCGTATTGGCGCTGTTCGAGGCGCTGATAGCTGGGCAGTTTCTGCCCTCGGCGCTGACTGATCGGCAGGCCGGCGAGTTGACGGATCGCCGGGAAGTAATCGGACTGGATGAATTGCATCGTCGGCAATGTCGGGTTGAGCAGGCCGTTTTCGCGACCGACCGCCAGATTGCCTTCGGCGAAGTCCAGATTGCACACCTCACTCGCGCCACCGGCAGCGGCACTGAGGCCAACGCCACAGGTGTAGGCAAACAGGTTGAGGACGGATTTGCCTTTGGCGTGATCCTTGACCCAGCCACGGGTGTTGCGCAGGTCGAGGAACAGCAGCGGATCCTGCCCGGCGTGACGTCCGCGGACGCGATAGTTCAGGCCCCATTCATGACCGACCAGATCGATCAGCGCGGCGTCGTCAGCGCGGTAGACAGGGTCTTGGCGGTCGATACGCGAGTTGCCACGGGAGCGGTCGTTGTAGACCAGCAGCGTCTCAAGGCCCAGGGTTTGATTGACCATGGCGTGCAGTTGCAGCAGATCGTCACGCTCCAGCGTCTGGTGGAAGCTTTGCACCAGCAATTGCGGGCCGTAGCGGTCGATGGTCAGGCCGCCGGCGCCTTCCTGGCTGCCGTGGAACAGCCGATAGCAATCGGTGCCCTGGCTGTGCAACTCAGCGAGCAGGTCCTGGCGTTGATCGAGGGCGGCGCGCAGCGCCTGATTCAAGGAAGACATGCGGGCGCCTTGCTGGAGGGAATTGGGGCGCGGGAGTTTAGCAGTTACTGGGGGGGAAGCTACGAGCTACGAGCTATGAGCTTGCAGCTTATCGCTCTGAGCGTCAGCTGAGCCCCATCCGTCGTTTGGCCCGCTGCACCGAACCATTGCGCATCGCCCAGCGCAGCATCGGCGCGCTGCGCTTGACGCTGGCGCGGATCAGTTGCCGTTGCAGCGGATTCTGCCGGACATTGAGCATGTCGCTGGCCCAGTCCGGCAGCAGGTCGATACCGGCCTTCATCATCAGATCGCCAAACGGGCGGGCCAGAGCGCTCGGCGCTGGCGCGTCGAGCAGCAGGCGCAGGACTTCACGGCTGCGTTCATCACACAACAACTGCGGGCGCATGCGTTGCAGGTAGTGCGCCACAGCTTCTCGCGATTTCGGCACATCCCGGGCGCCAAGGCGCTCAGCAATCACCGCGATTTCGGCGTAATAACGATCCTGATCCGCCAGCGACAATTGCGGATTGCGGTAACGCACATGCGCGGCAAGGAAGTTGCTGACTTCTGCCACATGCACCCACGTCAGCAGATCGGGATCGCTGGCCGCGTAAGGCCGGCCATCGGGCGCGGTGCCGACCACTTGCAGGTGAATGGTGCGCACTTTCTCGATCAGCCAGTCGGCGTCCCGGCGCGAACCGAAGGTCGTGCCGGAAACGAATTGACTGGTGCGGCGCAAGCGCCCGAGCATGTCTTCTCGAAAGTTCGAGTGATCCCACACCCCGGCCAGGGCCAGCGGATGCAGTGCTTGCAGCAACAACGCGCTGATGCCGCCGATCAGCATGCTGCTGAAGTCGCCGTGCACCTGCCAACTGATTGAGTCGGGACCGAACAGGCCGGGATCGCCCTTGGGGTTTTCCAGATCGAGCTGACCGAGAGACAGACCGGTCAGGCTCATGAGTTGGTTTTCGATACGGCGGCGGATGAATTCCATGACCACTCATTGATAAAGGGCGGGCGCGCTCGGGTGACCGCGCCCGGGATGTTACTGGTTGAGGCGCTTGTCGATCAGGCCTTGCACCACGCTCGGGTCGGCCAGGGTCGAGGTGTCACCGAGGCTGTCGAGTTCGTTGCAAGCGATCTTGCGCAGGATGCGCCGCATGATCTTGCCTGAGCGGGTTTTCGGCAAGGCCGGCGCCCACTGGATCAGGTCCGGTTTGGCGAAACTGCCGATTTCCTTGCTGACGTGGGCCAGCAGTTCTTTCTTCAGGTCATCGGTCGGCTCGGTGCCGTTAATGGGCGTGACGAAGGCGTAGATGCCCTGACCTTTGACGTCGTGGGGATAACCGACCACCGCGGCTTCGGCGATGCTGTCGTGCAACACCAGCGCACTTTCCACTTCGGCGGTGCCGATGCGGTGGCCGGAAACGTTGATCACATCGTCGATACGCCCGGTGATCCAGTAATCGCCGTCCTCGTCGCGACGGGCGCCGTCGCCGGTGAAGTAGTAGCCGGGGTAGGGTTTGAAATAAGTGTCGACCATCCGTTGCGGGTCGCCGTAGACGCTGCGGATCTGCGCCGGCCAGCTCGATTTGATGGCAAGCACGCCGCTGCCGGCGCCTTTGATTTCCTTGCCGTGCTCATCAAGCAGCACCGGTTGTACGCCGAACATGGGTTGCGAGGCGCAGCCGGGTTTGATCCGTTGTGCGCTGACCAACGGGCTGAGCATGATGCCGCCGGTTTCGGTCTGCCACCAGGTGTCGACGATGGGGCAGCGCTGTTCGCCGACCACGTTGAAATACCATTCCCACGCTTGCGGGTTGATTGGCTCACCGACGCTGCCGAGTAATCTGAGGCTCTGGCGAGAAGTGTCCTTCAACGGCTCGGCACCTTCGCGCATCAATGCACGCAGGGCGGTGGGGGCGGTGTAGAAGATGTTGACCTTGTGCTTATCGATCACCTGCCAGAAGCGCGAACTGTTCGGATAGCTCGGCACGCCCTCGAACATCAACGTCGTCGCGCCATTGGCCAGCGGACCGTAGACGATGTAGCTGTGACCGGTCACCCAGCCGACATCGGCGGTGCACCAGAACACTTCGCCGTCGCGGTAATCGAGCACGTACTTGAAGGTCATCGCCGCTTGCAGCAGGTAGCCGCCAGTGGTGTGCAGCACGCCTTTGGGTTTGCCGGTGCTGCCGGAGGTGTAGAGGATGAACAGCGGATCTTCGGCGTCCATCGCCTGCGGCGGACAATCGTCGCTGACCTCGCGCACGGCCTGGTGATACCAGAGATCGCGGCCTTCGACCCAATCGACTTTGCCCTGAGTGCGCTCGACCACGAGGACGGTGCTGACGTCGGGGCAACTTTGCAGGGCTTTGTCGACGTTGTTTTTCAGTGGCACGAATTTACCGCCGCGCACGCCTTCATCGGCGGTGATCACCGTGCGGCAATCAGCATCGAGGATGCGGTCACGCAGGGAGTCCGGGGAGAAGCCGCCAAACACTACCGAATGAATGGCGCCGATCCGCGCGCAGGCGAGCATGGCGTACGCGGCTTCGGGGATCATCGGCATGTAAATGCACACGCGGTCGCCTTTCTTGACGCCACGGCTTTTCAACACGTTGGCCAGTCGGCAGACATGGTGATGGAGCTTTTTATAGGTGATTTGCACTGATTCGGCGGGGTCATCGCCTTCCCAGAGCAGGGCGGTCTGATCGCCGCGTTGTTCGAGATGGCGGTCGATGCAGTTGTAACTGACGTTCAGTTGGCCGCCGGTAAACCAGGAGGCTTCGCCTGTTTTCAGGTCATAACGCTGAACGGTCTGCCACGGCGTGCTCCAGTCGAGGAACCGCGTGGCCTGTTCGGCCCAGAAGGCGCTGGGGTGTTCAATGGATTCGCGATACAGGCGTCGGTAGTCGTCTTGACTCAACTGCGCAGCCCGGCGGACGGCATCGGCTTTGGGGAACGTGCTGATATCGAACATGACGGTTCCTTATTCTTGTGGTGCGACAAGGATAAAGATGCGCCGAGCGGTCAACAGGTTCAAGCCAGATTCGGAATCTGATTTTGAATGCACCGGAAACAACTGTGGGAGGGGGCTTGCTCCCTCCCACAGGGTTACAGCGGTGCGTTCAAATCAACCGCGGTGACGACCGCGGAAGTAGTTGATCAGGCCTTGGGTCGATGGATCGTCAGCGGTGGTTTCATCGCTGCCGACCAGACGGTTGTAAACGCCTTTGCCCAGCTCCTTGCCCAATTCCACACCCCACTGGTCGAAGGCGTTGATGCCCCAGACCACGCTTTGCACGAACACTTTGTGTTCATACATCGCCACCAGCGCGCCGAGGCGACGAGGGCTGATGCGTTCCACCACAAGCGTGTTGCTTGGACGGTTACCCGGGATCACCTTGTGCGGTGCGAGTTTGTGCACCTCTTGCTCGCTCATGCCTTTGTCGCGCAGTTCAGCTTCGGCTTCCGGCAAGGTTTTGCCGAGCATCAGCGCCTGACTCTGCGACAGGCAGTTGGCGTACAGCCACTGATGGTGGTCGGCGACCGGGTTGAAGCTGACGATCGGCACGATGAAATCGGCCGGGATCAGTTGGGTGCCTTGGTGCAGCAACTGGTGGTAAGCGTGCTGACCGTTGCAGCCGACGCCGCCCCAGATCACCGGGCCCGTGTCAGTCGACACCGGGGTGCCGTCCTGACGAACGCTCTTGCCGTTGGATTCCATGTCCAACTGCTGCAGGTGCTTGGTGATGTTACGCAGGTAGTGATCGTACGGCAGGATCGCGTGGCTTTGCGCGCCCCAGAAGTTGCCGTACCACACGCCGAGCAACGCCAGCAGTACCGGCATGTTCTGTTCGAACGGTGCGGTCTGGAAGTGCTGGTCCATGGTGTAGGCCCCGGACAGCAGCTCCTTGAAGTTGGACATGCCGATGGCCAGGGCGATCGGCAAACCGATGGCCGACCACAGCGAGTAACGGCCGCCGACCCAGTCCCACATCGGGAAGATGTTTTCTTCACGGATACCGAACGCCACGGCTGCCGCATTGTTGCTCGATACGGCAATGAAGTGACGATACAGCTCGGCTTCCGAACCCCCCTGAGCCAGATACCAGGCGCGTGCAGCCTGAGCGTTCTTGAGGGTTTCGAGGGTGTTGAACGATTTCGACGAAACGATGAACAGCGTGGTTTCGGCGCGCAGCTTTTGCGTCAGTTCGTGGAACTCACTGCCGTCGATGTTCGCCAGATAGTGGCAACGCACGCCTTTCTGCGCGTATGACAGCAAGGCTTCGGAGACCAGCTCGGGGCCGAGGAACGAGCCGCCGATGCCGATGTTCACCACGTCGGTGATCGGCTTCTCGGTGTAACCGCGCCACAGACCGTCGTGGATGCGGCCGACCAGATCGGTGATCTGGTTGAGTACCTTGTGAACTTCGGGCATCACGTTGACGCCATTGACCGACAACTTGTCGCCCACCGGGCGGCGCAGGGCTGTGTGCAGCGCCGGGCGGCCTTCGGACGAGTTGACCATTTCGCCGTCGAACAGCGCTTTGATCGCGCCCTTCAGATCGACTTCATTGGCCAGACCCACCAACAGATCGCGGGTCTGGGCGTTGATCAAATTCTTTGAATAGTCGAGAAACAGTCCGCAGCTGCTGAGGGTGAACTGATTGAAGCGCTGCGGATCGGCGTTGAAGGCTTCGCGCATGCTGAAATCCTGCATGGCTTGGCGGTGATCTTTCAACGCTTGCCAGGCAGGCAGAGCGGTAACGTCGTGAGGAGTGCGGTAGTACGCCATCGCTGCGGTTTTCCTTTTTACTTGAACGGCCTTTTGAACACTGAACAGGCCAGCACGCCTTGGTTGGGCGCAGGCCAACTGCGTCGACACGGTTTTTGGACACAGGGCGAATACAGTAAACCTCGCGCTGCGTTCTGTCTTGACTTTGTCTGACCCATTCCCTGTACTTTTTTAACATTGATGCCGGCAATGGGCCGACAAACGGAAGAGCACAGGCGACTTAATGGCGCACATGAGTGTTTTTTCGGGTTGGAAGCGAACGGCGGGCAGTGTGCCCCAAGGCTTTGAGGCCGGCAATGCAGGCCGCGAGGGGGCCTGAAACAACTGTGGGAGCAGGCTTGCTCCCACAGGGGTATCGCGGTGTTTCAGGTCGGCGTATCGAGGTTCAGGTGCAGGTTGTCGATCAACCGTGTGGTGCCAAGGAACGCCGCCACCAGAATGACCAGATCGCGGTCTTCAGCCGTCGCCGGACGCAGTGTCAGCGCATGGCGAATGTCCAGGTAATCAGGACGCAGGCCAGCGGCTTCCAATTGTTGCAATTGGGCAGTGATCAGCGCCGGGAAGTCGCGATTACCTTGTTTGATCGACTCGGCAATCGTGCTCAGGGTGCGATAGACCACGGGGGCGATGGCACGTTGTTCTTCGCTGAGGAAACCGTTGCGCGAGGACAGCGCCAAGCCGTCAGTGGCACGCACAGTCGGCTCGCCGATGATCTGGATCGGCATGTTCAAGTCATGCACCAGGGCACGTATCACCGCCAGTTGCTGGTAGTCCTTCTGGCCAAAAATCGCCAGATCCGGCTGGACCATGTTGAACAACTTGCTGACCACCGTGGCCACGCCTTCGAAGTGCCCCGGACGGCTGGCGCCGCACAAGCCTTCAGAGAGTTGCGGCACGCTGACCCGGGTCTGCCCGGCCATGCCGTCGGGGTACATTTCTTCGACGGTCGGAGCGAAAAGCAGATCGCAACCGGCTTCCAGCAGTTGTTCCTGATCCGCAGCGAGGGTGCGCGGGTACTTGTCGAGGTCTTCGCCAGCGCCGAACTGCAGCGGGTTGACGAAAATGCTCGCGACCACGAAATCCACCCGTTGCGTGGCTTTGGTGATCAGTGCGATGTGGCCGCTGTGCAGGTTGCCCATGGTCGGCACGAAGCCGATGCGCTTGCCTTCACTGCGGGCGCGGGCTACGGCGGCGCGCAGTTCGCGTACGGTTTTTACGGTGTTCATGCAGAGAATCCGTGTTCGATACCAGGGAACGTGGTGGCTTTGACTTCGCTGACGTAAGCCTTCAAGGCCGACTGAATGCTGTCCTGACCGTCCATGAAGTTCTTGACGAATTTCGGCACGCGGCCGGTGATCGACAGGCCGAGCATGTCGTGCAGCACCAGGACCTGACCGTCGGTGGCGTTACCGGCGCCGATACCAATGACCGGAATCTTCACGGCCTGGCTGATTTCAGCGGCCAGTTCACTCGGCACGCATTCAAGCAGCAACATCGCCGCACCCGCCTGTTCCAGCGAGATCGCGTCGGCACGCATCTGCCGTGCCTGGTTCTCGTTGCGGCCCTGCACTTTATAGCCACCGAGAATGTTCACGGCTTGCGGGGTCAGGCCCATGTGCGCGCAGACCGGCACACCGCGTTCGGCCAGCAGGCGGATCGACTCCGCCAGCCACAGCGCCCCTTCAACCTTGACCATGTGCGCACCGGCCTGCATCAGCAGGGCGCTGTTGGTCATGGTTTGTTCGAGAGTCGCGTTGGCCATGAAGGGCAAGTCGGCCAGGATCAGGGCATCGGTGTTGCCGCGTTTGACGCAGGCGGTGTGGTAGGCCATTTCCGCAGTGGTCACTGGCAATGTGCTGTCGTGACCTTGCAGGACCATGCCGAGGGAGTCGCCCACCAGCAGCACTTCGACACCGGCCTCGTTGCAGGCGTGGGCGAAGGTCGCGTCATAGCAGGTCAGCATGGTGATCTTTTCACCTTTTTGCTTGAGGCTCTGGAGCGTGGTCAGGGTGATGGCTGGCATGTAAAAAATC
The DNA here is from genome assembly GCF_963970845.1 of Pseudomonas sp. RA_105y_Pfl2_P56. Classification (NCBI taxonomy): domain Bacteria; kingdom Pseudomonadati; phylum Pseudomonadota; class Gammaproteobacteria; order Pseudomonadales; family Pseudomonadaceae; genus Pseudomonas; species Pseudomonas sp. RA_105y_Pfl2_P56. Next base: position 28,292 of record NZ_CAXAPL010000003.1, on the reverse strand, counting down.
CTCGTTCAGGCGCTATGGAAACTACTGCGAGTAACGCGCGTGATTCTTCATTTACTCAGGCGCACGGTCTTTTGTCGTGCTTATAAGGCCTGGATGGCGCCCGTATGTGCCGGGTTGGCGGCAGCGGGACGCCTATAGTCGTGATGAGCCAACAGGAAGTCAATTGCGTGTGTTACCGCGTTGTTACGAGGGGAGTGTTACCGGCGTTACTGATCCGATTCAGCGGCGCGGCGGGGCTGATTCGAGGCTTTCTTGTCCGACAACATCTAATGGGGAATCGTCAATGTGTGCGGGGTTGCTCGCCAAGGTGTCGTGTCCATCGGTATCTGAATCAACGGATACTGCGCTTTGGCGAGCAAGCCCGTGCCCACAAGGGGGAACTGATTTTAAGTTTTGGAGAGGCGTTCCAGGCCGACGAACGGGCACGCGGCCAGTAGGTCGGGGAGGCTGCGGCCATCGGCCAGGCGCAGATCCTCGGGAGCCAGTTCGGCCAGTGGATACAGGACGAACGCCCTTTCCTGAATCTGGTAATGAGGGACTTTCAGCCGTGGTTCGTCGATCAACCGATCACCGAACAGCAGAATATCCAGATCCAGCGTGCGTGGGCCCCAGCGTTCCAGGCGTTCGCGGCCCTGATCGTTTTCGATCGCTTGCAGCGCATCGAGCAGATCCAGCGGCGCAAGATCGCTGTCGAGCGCCGCCACGGCGTTGGTGTAGCGCGGTTGGCCCGGCAGCAATGAGTCGCTTTGATAGAAGGCGGAAACACCGGCGACCATGGTTTGCGGCAATTGCCCCAGCGCCTCGACGGCGCTGCGCAATTGTTCGGCCGGGTCAGCGAGGTTGCTGCCCATGCCGATATAGATCCGTTCCATGCCTATTCGCCCGTTGCGCTCGGTGCACCGGCACGTTTGCGCTTGGAACCGCCGCTGCGACGACGTTTGCGCGGCGCACCGCTGGCGTCGTCACCTTTGCCGCTGAGATCGCGGATCATGTCACGACGCTCGCTGTCGTTGGCGTCCTGATAGTCCGTCCACCATTCACCCAGGCCATCCGTTTGCTCGCCCGCGCTTTCACGCAGCAGCAGGAAGTCGTAACCAGCGCGGAAACGTGGATTGTCCAGCAACAGATCGGCACGTTTGCCGCTGCGCCGTGGCAGGCGCTCCTGCATGTCCCAGATCTCGCGGATCGGCATGGTGAAGCGTTTCGGAATCGCGATGCGCTGGCACTGCTCGGCAATCAACTCGTGTGCGGCTTCCTGCATCGCCGGGATCGGCGGCATGCCACGTTCCTGCAAACGCAGCACGCGGGCCGGCAGGGCTGGCCACAACAGGGCGGCAAACAGGAACGCCGGCGTGACCGGTTTGTTCTGCTTGATGCGCAAGTCGGTGTTGGTCAGCGCTTCGCTGATCAGCGTGTGGGTATATTCCGGGTTGTGCTCCAGCGCGTCGGCACTGCCCGGGAACAGCGGGGCAAACAGTTGCAGGTCGACCAGCATCTCGAAGGTGATCGCGCCGTGTCCGGAGAGGAACAGCTTGAGCACCTCTTCAAACAGGCGTGCCGACGGGATCTCGCGCAACATCGGCGCCAGTTCGCGGATTGGCTGAACCGTGTGTTTCTCGATGCCGAAATTGAGCTTGGCGGCGAAACGCACGGCCCGCAGCATGCGCACCGGGTCTTCCTGATAGCGCTGCTTTGGATCGCCGATCAGGCGGATCAGGTGATTGCGGATGTCGTGCACGCCGTTGGCGTAGTCGAGGATGCGCTCGCTGACCGGATCGTAATACAGGGCGTTGATGGTGAAGTCGCGGCGTTGCGCGTCTTCTTCCAGGGTGCCGTAGACGTTGTCGCGCAAAATTCGCCCGCTTTCGTTACGCGAAGACTGATTGCTGTCTTCGTCGTCCTCGTTTATCGGGTGATTGGCGCGGAAGGTCGCGACTTCGATGATTTCGCGACCGAAATGAATATGCACCAGTTTGAAGCGACGGCCGATGATCCGCGCATTGCGGAATTCGGCGCGCACTTGTTCGGGCGTGGCGCTGGTGGCGACGTCGAAATCCTTGGGCGTAATGCCCAACAGCATGTCACGCACGCAGCCACCGACCAGATAGGCCTGGTAACCGGCGCCCTGCAAGCGTTCGACGATATTGACCGCATAGCGGCTGAATTGCGTTTTCTGCAGCGAATGTTGGCCGCTGTTAAGCACTTCAGGGGTGCTGCGGATGTGTTGCGTACGACGCACGGGAGTTCGGAATGACTGGAACAGCTTCTTCAGCATGGGATGCACTGTTTGAAGGAATGTTCGGCCATACCAAAGAATGACCGCATGATGGGCGCAGATTCTAGCATTTAGTCGGGGGATGGTGTAGGACACGGCAGATTTCAGCTGTAAGCCGCAAGCTGCAAGGGTCGAGGAGGGCAAAACAGCAGGATTTCCCGGATGGGAGAAACTACAAGGGGAGCCGGAGCTCCCCAAGAAGTAGTTGCGTGCTCTTTTTATTATTGATTCGGGCTTCTTGTTTTTGTTGAGTGCCCTCGTCACGAAGCTTTTGCTTCGTGACCCTCCCAATCGGGAGCCAAGAGCAAACGGATTGCTTTGGTCGCTGAATTGCAGTGATCTCTCGATCCAACCAGTACAGGCTCTGTCTTAGGACAGTTTTTGTTGTTCTCGGCCTGGTCGTGGGGCAAGCCCCAAATACAACGCCTCTCCAAAAGAATCAGTTAGCTGCGCCTCTCGCCGTCTTGTTTTTATTGTGCGTGAGTCGATTCGTCTTATTTTTATTGTCTTGTGCATTGCTTGTTATTGTTCTTGTACCAAACATATAGCAGGTGCCGTGCCAACTTTTGCGAACCCCAATAAAACAAGGGGTTAGGTCGATCGGGCCCTTTTGTCAGGGCCAAAAAAAGCCGGGGTTTCGTTACCGATAACCCCGGCTTCTGTTACGTGGAAAGACTGAGGTAACAGTTTTTTCACATCTTCAAGCGTTACCCGCACACTCGACAGGTAACGTTCAGCTCTCGCTGGCGACCCCGGTCTTGCGTCGTGGAATGCCCAGGCGCTGACGCCGTTCCCACAGGCATTTACGGCTGACGCCCAGTTTGCGCGCCAGTTCGGTCTCGGTCATGTGGTCCTGATGCTCGAGGACGAAATGCTGGAAGTAGTCTTCCAGCGACAAGTCTTCGGTCGGTTCGTGGCTGCTGTTGCTGGCGTTACCTGAGGTTTGCGGCGGCAGACCAATGAATTCATCGTCGTCCAGATCGCTCAGCTCAATGTCGATACCCAGCAGTTCAGCGGAGATTTCCGGGCTCTCGCTGAGGATCACCGCGCGCTCGACCGCGTTTTCAAGTTCACGAACGTTACCCGGCCAGGAATAGTGACGGATGGCCTGTTCGGCATCCGCTGCAAATTTCAGGTCGGTACGGTTGATCCGCGCGCTCTGGCGAGCGAGGAAGGCATTGGCGATCTCGTTGACGTCGGCACCGCGCTCGCGCAGGGCTGGCAGTTTCAACGCGATCACATGCAGGCGGTAATAAAGGTCTTCCCGGAACTGGCCGACTTTCGCCAGGCTCTTGAGGTCTCGGTGAGTCGCCGCGATCAGACGGACATCGACCTTCTGCGATTGCACCGAGCCCACACGGCGAATTTCACCTTCCTGCAACACGCGCAGCAGGCGGGCCTGGGCTTCCAGCGGCAGCTCGCCGATTTCATCAAGGAACAGCGTACCGCCGTCCGCCGCTTCCACCAGGCCGGCACGACCGGCGCTGGCGCCGGTGAATGCGCCTTTTTCGTGGCCGAACAGTTCGGACTCGATCAGGCTTTCCGGAATGGCGGCGCAGTTCACCGAGATCATCGGTGCCTTGGCGCGTTTCGACAGGTTGTGCAGGGCACGGGCCACCAACTCTTTACCGGTGCCGGACTCGCCCTGAATCAGCACATTGGAATCGGTCGGCGCGACTTTGCGGATCTTGCTGTACAGATCCTGCATCGGTGGGCAGGAGCCGATGATGCCGATTTCGCCGTTGCTGTTGTCGGTGGCGGTTCTGCCGCTGCCATTGGCAGATTTGCTGGCAACGGCTTCGCCCGCTGCCGGCGCCGATTGGCGATCACGCAGGATCCGCGCAACGGCCTGAAGCATTTCATCGTGGTCGAAAGGCTTGGCGATGTAATCCACCGCGCCCATCTTCATCGAGTCGACCGCCGAGCGCAGGCTGGCATAACTGGTCATGATCAGCACCGGCGTGCCCTGGCCGAGCTTGATCAGCTCGGTACCCGGAGCGCCCGGCAGACGCAGATCGCTCACGATCAGATCGAACGTAGGAATGGTGAAGCGTTCTTGTGCTTCCTGCACTGAACCGGCTTCGCTGACCTGGTACTGGTTGCGTTCCAGCAGGCGGCGCAAGGCGGAGCGGATAATGGTTTCGTCTTCGACGATCAAAATGTGCGGCATTGATTCGATACTCTCGACGGTCTCAGTTCACAGCGGACGTCGCTTCGACATGACGCGGTAAGGTCACCCGGATACGGGTGCCGCGCTGGCTTTGTACATCAGCCGGGCTGTCGATGGTGATTTGTCCATAATGCTCTTCAACGATGGAATAGACCAGTGCAAGGCCCAGACCGGTACCTTCACCAGGATCCTTGGTGGTGAAGAAAGGTTCGAACAATCGGTCCATGATGTTCTTCGGAATACCGCTGCCTTCGTCCTCAACGATCAGGTCGACCGTGTGTTCGCCGGCCTCGCTCTTGACCCTCACGGCGCTGCCGGCAGGCGAGGCGTCACGAGCGTTGGAGAGCAGATTGATCAGCACTTGGGCAAGGCGTTGTGGGTCACCTTCGACCCAGTGATCCGGGTCGCACAGGTTGTAGAACTGCACTTCGAAATTGCGCCGGTTCAGCGCCAATAGCCCGATGGCATCCTGGGCCACTTCGGCCAGACAAACGGGCTCGTCGTTATGCTGATGACCGCCGGCATGGGCAAAACTCATCAGCGACTGAACGATGCGTGACACGCGTTTGGTCTGTTCGAGAATCTGTCCGCTGATCTCGGTCAGCTCGTCGTCTTCTTCGCGTTCTTCGCGCAGGTTCTGCGCCAGACAAGCGATGCCGGTGATCGGGTTGCCGATTTCGTGGGCGACACCCGCGGCGAGACGACCGATGCTGGCCAGACGCTCGGAGTGGACCAGTTTGTCTTCAAGCATCTGGGTTTCGGTCAAATCTTCTACCAGCAACACCAAACCGCTGTTACCCGGTGCCAACGGCTCATCGATTGCCGCTTTGTGCAGGTTCAGCCAGCGGGTCTGTCCGTCGAGTGCCAGATGCTGTTTGTGCAAGTGTTCGTCCGGCAGGTTGATAAAGCCCTGGAGCAATTCTTTCCATGGATTGCCAATGGTGCTCAAGCGCGAGCCGACCACGCGCTGCGCGGCGATCCCGGTCAGCTCTTCCATAGCCTTGTTCCACATCAGGATCTCTTGGTCCTTGGCCAGCGAGCAGACGCCCATTGGCAGTTCCTGCAGGGTCTGGCGGTGGTAGCGGCGCAGTGCGTCGAGTTCGGCGGCCAGGCCCGTGAGGCGCGAGTGGTAATCCTCAAGGCGGCTTTCGATGAAGTGGATGTCTTCGGTGACGTAATTTTCGCCGCCGGCCTTGTACGGCAGGAAGGTTTCGACCATGTCCTGCGCCACACTCGGCCCCATCAGCCCGGAGAGGTTGGCTTCAATACGGTCGCGTAATCGGCGCAAGGCGTAAGGCCGACGCTCATCGAAGGGCAGGTAAAGGTCGCGCAAGGCCTGTTCGACTTCTTTCTGCGCCGCTTTGGCGCCGAGCGGTTTGGCCAGTTGTGTGGCGAATTCCTGCGGCGAGGCGGCGTGCAGCTCGCGGCGTTGCGGACGGCGTACGTTATCCACCGCGCAGGCTTCGGCGGCGCTGGCCTCTTCGGGGCTGGCATTGGTGAACAGCGAAATCAGGGTGAACATCAGCACGTTGGCGGCCAGCGACGCGATGGCCGCCATGTGCCAACTGGTGTCGTCCAGCACGTAAATCATGTTCAGCAGCGGAATGTAGAAACCCTGCAGATTGCCGACCAGCGGCAGCAGCATGGTGACGACCCAGACCAGAATCCCGGCCAGCAGCCCGGCGATAAAGCCGCGCCGGTTAGCGGTCGGCCAGTACAGCACGGACAACACGCCGGGCAGGAATTGCAGGGTCGCGACAAACGCGACGATGCCGAGGTTGGCCAGATCCTGTTCGGCACCAAGCATCAGGTAAAAACCGAAACCGGCCATGATGATCGCGACGATCAGTGCGCGACGGGTCCATTTCAGCCAGCGGTAGATATTGCCTTCGGCGGGCGGCTGATAGAGCGGCAGCACCAAATGGTTCAACGCCATGCCTGACAACGCCAGGGTGGTGACGATGATCAGTCCGCTGGCGGCCGACAGCCCGCCGACATAAGCAAGCAAGGCCAAGGGTTTGCTGTTGGCGGCAATGCCGATGCCGAGAGTGAAGTATTCCGGATCGGTGGTGGCGCCGAGCTTGAGACCGGCCCACAGGATCAGCGGCACCGCCAGACTCATCAGCAGCAGGAACAGCGGCAGGCCCCAACTGGCACTGACGAGGGAGCGCGGGTTGAGGTTCTCGGTAAAGGTCATGTGATACATGTGCGGCATCACGATGGCCGAGGCGAAGAACACCAGCAGCAGCGTACGCCACGGGCCTTCCTGCAGCGGCGTGTGCAGAGCGGCGAGGGCGGTCTGGTTTTGCAACAGCCACAGTTCAAGCTGTTGCGGGCCGTCGAACACGCCGTACAGCGCATACAGGCCAACGCCGCCGAGAGCGATCAGTTTGATCACCGACTCGAAGGCAATCGCGAACACCAGCCCTTCGTGCTTCTCGCGGGTGGCGATGTGGCGTGAACCAAAGAAAATCGTGAACAAAATGATCAGCGCGCAAAACGCCAGGGCCACGCGGCTCTGAATCGGCTCGCCGGTCAGAATGCCGATGGAGTCGGCCACCGCTTGAATCTGCAACGCCAGCAACGGCAGCACGCCGATCAGCATGAAAATCGTGGTCAGCGCACCGGCCCAGGTGCTGCGAAAGCGGAAGGCGAACAGGTCGGCCAGCGACGACAGTTGATAGGTGCGGGTGATTTTCAGGATCGGATACAGCAACACCGGCGCCAGCAAAAACGCGCCAGAGACCCCGAGATAACTGGAAAGAAAGCCGTAGCCGTACTGATAGGCCAGGCCCACCGTGCCGTAGAACGCCCACGCACTGGCGTAAACCCCCAGCGAAAGGGTGTAGGTCAACGGATGGCGAATGATCGCCCGCGGGATCATGCCCCGTTCGCTGATCCAGGCAACACCGAACAGCACCGCCAGGTACGCGGCGCTGATCAGGATCATCTGGGTCAGGCTAAAGCTCATCGGCATCTTTTTGGCTCTGCAGGATGAAGGTCACGACAATCAGGATCAGCCAGAGCAGATAGGGGCGATACCAGGCGCCCGTAGCGTCGATCCACCAATCCATGATGGCGGGAGAAAACAGATAGATCCCCACGACCAAAAGCAGGACCAAGCGATAGATGTACATCCCGGCCTCTCTTTTTTATGCGCGTGCCCGAAAACGTGCGGCGATGGTAACGGATGGCGGCGCGACTGCAAGTGTCGTCATCGCAGTTGTGCTTCGGGCAGGGTCAGTGTGCGCGGGATCTTCGTGGCGTCCCAGTGGGTGCTGCCCCAGTTGAGCAGTTCCTGCGGCGTCGCATATTCGAGTTCGGCGCCGGGGTTTTGCCCCAGTGCGCGCAGGGCCCTTAGCAGCAACGGCGTGGCTTGATCAGCTTGCAGTGGCGGCGAGCGGTAGGACTTGCCCAGTTTGTTGCCGTCCGGCTGGGTGATCAGCGGCAGGTGCAGATAACGCGGCTGACGCAGGCCCAGCAACTCCTGCAGGTAGAGCTGGCGCGGGGTGGAGTCGAGCAGATCGGCGCCGCGCACGATGTCAGTAATGCCCTGCCAGGCATCGTCAAGCACCACGGCCAGTTGATAGGCATAGAGGCCGTCGCGACGGCGGATGACGAAATCGCCGACATCGCGGCCCAGATGCTGGCGGTATTCGCCTTGCACGCGGTCGATGAAATGGTATTCGAGCTCCGGCACACGCAGGCGGATAGCGGCATCCTGCTGGTCGTGCCCGGCATTGCGGCAAAACCCGGGATAAATCCCGTGATACGGCTCCAGTTGTTTGCGCGAGCAAGTGCAGGCGTAGGCCAGACCATGGTTGAACAGGCTGTTGAGGACTTCGGCATAGGCATCGTGCCGATCACTCTGGCGCACCATCTCGCCGTCCCATTCAAACCCATAGCTTTGCAGCGCCTTGAGAATCGCGCTCTGCGCGCCGGGCTCTTCACGGGGTGGATCGAGATCTTCCATGCGCACCAGCCAGCGACCACCCACAGAGCGGGCGTCGAGATAGGAGGCGAGCGCTGCGACCAGCGAACCGAAATGCAGGTGGCCACTGGGGGTTGGGGCGAAGCGGCCGATGTAGGCAGGGGAGGTTTTGGCAGTCATGGGAGCCATATAACTTTTCAGGTTTCGCGCGCATTACCGTTGTGGGAGGGGGCTTGCTCCCGAATGCGGTTTATGAGTCAACATCTCTGTTTATGACACACCGTATTCGGGAGCAAGTCCCCTCCCGCAATGGCAGAGAAAACAGAGAAGGCAGGCAAAAGGCAGAAACAAAAACGGAGCGTTCGCACGCTCCGTTTTTTGTTCAGGTCGAAATTACTTGCCGACCTGCTTTTCCTTGATTTCCGCCAGGGTCTTGCAGTCGATGCACAGATCCGCGGTAGGACGGGCTTCGAGGCGCTTGACGCCGATCTCGATGCCGCAGGACTCGCACCAGCCGTATTCTTCGTCCTGAATCAGCTCAAGCGTCTTGTCGATCTTTTTGATCAACTTGCGTTCGCGATCACGGGCGCGCAGTTCGAGGGCGAATTCTTCTTCCTGGCTGGCACGATCGGCCGGGTCAGGGAAGTTGGCCGCTTCGTCTTTCATGTGATCAACAGTACGGTCGACTTCCTGCATCAAGTCCTGTTTCCACTTGTTCAGGATCTTGGTGAAGTGCGCTCGCATCGGGGCGCCCATGTACTCTTCGCCAGCCTTCGGAACATAAGGTTCGAAGCCGCTGATCGTCGCTTGTTGCTGTTGCTTTGCTTGGGTGGGCATGAAATGGACCGCCTCTACTCTTGTAATCCATTGCGCAGGATTGCTCCATCACCGACACCTGCCGGCCCTGCGGCTGCAAGCGGGCGAACTTACCAGATCAATTCGGCCTGCGCTACTCCCGGATGTCGAGGCCCCGGCGGGTGGCGCTTGCAAATGTTTGGCAAGCCGTGTCTGGTGGTGTGGAAGACCTGTTCAATCACTGATTTTAGTCAATCCTGGAGCGTACGCTTGTGTCATTACAATCCAGAGTTCTTGAGGCTGTGACCTCTGCGGGTTCTCGCTCGTTCCGGCAGATGGGTAGAATCGTTTCTTTTCCCTCGTCGAAGGAAGGCCAATGGCTCAGCCCTACAGTGCGCGCAGTCGTGCGATCGAACCGTTCCATGTGATGGCGCTGCTGGCGCGGGCCAATGAATTGCAGGCCGAGGGGCACGATGTCATTCACCTGGAGATTGGCGAACCGGACTTCACGACCGCAGAGCCAATCATCCGTGCCGGCCAAGCCGCGCTGACGGCGGGCAAAACCCGTTACACCGCTGCCCGTGGCATTCCCGAGTTGCGCGAAGCAATTTCCGGCTTCTACCAATCGCGTTATGGCTTGAGCATCGATCCGCGACGCATTCTGATCACCCCGGGCGGCTCCGGCGCACTGTTGCTGGCCAGCGCCTTGCTGGTCGACCCCGGCAAGCACTGGCTCCTGGCGGACCCCGGATACCCGTGTAATCGCCACTTCCTGCGGTTGGTCGAAGGCGCTGCGCAGCTAGTGCCCGTCGGGCCGGACGTGCGTTATCAACTGACTCCGGATCTGGTCGAGCGCTATTGGGACCACGACAGTGTTGGCGCGCTGGTTGCTTCGCCAGCCAACCCGACGGGGACCATTCTGACGCGCGATGAATTGGCCGGCTTATCCGCCGCCATCAAGGCCCGGCACGGCCATCTGGTGGTAGACGAGATCTATCACGGCCTGACGTATGGCCCCGATGCGGCGAGCGTGCTGGAAGTCGATGACAGTGCATTCGTTCTCAACAGTTTCTCGAAATATTTCGGCATGACCGGTTGGCGCCTCGGTTGGCTGGTGGCGCCGGATGCGGCGGTCAGCGAGTTGGAGAAGCTCGCACAGAACCTCTACATCAGCGCACCGAGCATGGCGCAATACGCGGCGCTGGCCTGTTTCGAACCTGACACGATCGCGATTCTGGAGCAGCGCCGCGCCGAATTCGGCCGTCGCCGCGATTTCCTCCTGCCGGCGTTGCGCGAACTGGGTTTCAACATTGCCGTGGAACCCGAAGGTGCATTCTATCTTTATGCAAATATCAGCCAGTTCGGCGGCGATGCCTTCGCGTTCTGCCAACATTTCCTCGAAACCGAGCACGTTGCGTTTACCCCGGGTCTGGATTTCGGACGCTATCAGGCCAGCCACCATGTGCGTTTTGCCTACACGCAAAACCTCCCTCGCTTACAGGAAGCGGTGGAGCGGATCGCGCGTGGCTTGAAGAGCTGGCAAGGCTGATGCGTTTTCATCCTCCTCTGGAAGAGGCGCGGCTAATCCGTCGTTACAAGCGTTTTCTCACCGATATCGAAACCGTTGGCGGCGAGTTGCTGACGATTCACTGCCCAAACACCGGCTCGATGCTCAATTGTCAGGTCCAGGGCGGGCAAGTCTGGTTCAGTCGCTCCAACGACCCGAAACGCAAATTGCCCGGCACTTGGGAAATTGGCGAAACCCCGCAGGGCCGTTTGTTTTGTGTCAATACCGCGCGCGCCAACGGGCTGGTCGAAGAAGCCTTGCAGGCTGGCGTCATCACCGAGTTGAACGGGTTTACCGCGTTGAAGCGCGAAGTGGCTTACGGACAGGAAAAAAGCCGCATCGACTTTCGCCTCGAATACCCGAGCGGCCCGGCGTATGTGGAAGTGAAAAGCGTCACCCTGGGCTTTGATGGCACGAATGTGGCGGCGTTTCCCGATGCCGTGACCCAGCGTGGCGCCAAGCATTTGCGTGAACTGGCGCATCTGGCGCGGGACGGGATTCGTGCGGTGCAGTTGTACTGCGTGAGTCTCACCGGGATTGAGGCGGTGCGTCCGGCTGTGGAAATCGACCCGGCCTATGCCGAGGCGCTGCGTGAAGCGGTTGCCAGTGGCGTTGAAGTACTGGCGTACGGTGTGCGGTTGAACCATGAGGAAATGGTCATTGATCGTCGGTTGGAGGTACTGCTCAGCGGTTAAAGGGTGATCCACACACCTTGTACGTCTTCCCGGCAGGGGATGCGGGTCAACGATTGCCCGGCGCAGGGCCCTGCGACGCATTCACCGTCCTCGATCAGAAACAGTGCGCCGTGGGTGGCGCACTGGATCAGGCTGTTGCTCGGGTCGAGAAACTGATCCGCCTGCCATTCCAGGCCAACGCCTCGATGCGGGCAACGATTGAGGTAGACATAGACCTGGCCGTTGCGGCGCACGGCAAACAGTTTTTTTCCGTCGACATCAAAACCGCGACTGCCGGCCTCGGCCAGATCGGCACCCGCGCAGAGAAACTTCATGACTATCCTCTAATGTTGGCTCGTGTTCGGATATGTTCGAGCTTGACGTTTAAATGCAAGCAATTATCAAATGGCGGCCTTCGCCCACCGGCGTTTGCCTGATGCCGAGGATACTTGGCCTGCCACCCAGACGCCCGGGAAACCTTGTTAAAGGAAGCTGTGTATGCGCCTGAGTCTGCGCGTTGTGAAAACCCTGTCTGACGCTTTCTACCCGGCCAAGAGCAACCCATGACCACACGGGTCAAACCCCGAGGCTTGTTCATTGGCCTGACGCTCCTGTGTGTGCTGGCGATCTGGCTGTCATTGGCGCTCGGCCCGGTCAGTCTGCCGCTGTTCGATACGTTACGCGCGGCTTTGCGCCTGATCGGTGTGCCGCTGGCACCGGAGGGGCTGGAGCAGGCCGAACTGATTCTCGGGCAGATTCGCCTGCCGCGAACGTTACTCGGGCTAGCGGTCGGCGGTGTACTGGCATTGTCTGGCGTGACGATGCAGGGGTTGTTTCGTAATCCGCTGGCGGACCCAGGGCTGGTCGGTGTTTCCAGTGGCGCGGCGTTAGGGGCGGCGATAGCGATTGTCGGCGGCTCTTTTTTTGGCGGTTTGCCTGAATCGTTCGGGCCTTATCTGTTATCGGTGTGTGCGTTTCTCGGCGGGCTCGGGGTGACGGCGCTGGTCTGCCGACTCGGCCGGCGCAATGGGCAAACCAACGTTGCAACCCTGTTGCTGGCGGGGATCGCGCTGACGGCGCTGGCCGGTTCGGCGGTCGGACTGTTCACCTATCTCGCGGACGACGCAACCCTGCGCACGCTGACGTTCTGGAACCTGGGCAGCCTCAACGGCGCCAGTTATGCGCGGTTGTGGCCGTTGTTGATCATCAGCGCCGGCGTTGCGCTGTGGCTGCCGCGTCGGGCGAAAGCGTTGAATGCCTTGCTGCTCGGTGAATCCGAGGCGGGGCATTTGGGCATTGATGTCGAGCGGCTCAAGCGCCAATTGGTGTTCTGCACGGCGCTGGGTGTCGGCGCGGCAGTGGCAGCGGCGGGGATGATCGGTTTTGTCGGGTTGGTGGTGCCGCATCTGGTGCGGCTGTTGGCAGGTCCCGATCATCGAGTGTTGCTGCCAGCCTCCGTGCTGGCCGGGGCGAGTCTGTTGTTACTGGCGGATCTGCTGGCGCGTCTGGCGCTGGCGCCGGCGGAGTTGCCAATCGGTATTGTCACGGCGTTTATCGGTGCGCCGTTCTTTCTTTATCTGTTGTTGCGAGGGCGTGCCTGATGTTGCGTGCGCACAACGTGCATATCCTTCGCGGTCGCAAGACTGTCCTTGGCGGGGTCAGCGTGGAACTCAAACCGGGCGAAGTGCTCGGCGTGCTGGGCCCCAATGGCGCCGGTAAAAGTACCTTGCTCGGTGCTTTGTGCGGCGAATTGACGGCCAGTGAGGGCGAAGTTTCCCTCGACTGCGAAGCCTTGAGCCATTGGAGCGGTACGCAACGCGCTCAGCGCTTGGCGGTGTTGCCGCAGGTGTCGACGCTGGATTTTGCCTTTCGCGTTGAAGAAGTGGTCGGCATGGGCCGTTTGCCTTATCAAAGTGGTCGGGTACGTGATGACGAGATTGTTGCTGCGGCGCTGGCAGCGGCTGACGCTGCGCATCTGGGCGGTCGCAGTTATCTGGCGCTGTCGGGCGGGGAGCGCCAGCGTGTGCATCTGGCGCGGGTGCTGGCGCAACTCTGGCCGGGGCAGGCTGGGCAAACGTTGCTGCTGGACGAGCCGACGTCAATGCTTGACCCATTGCATCAGCACACAACCTTGCAGGCTGTGCGCGAGTTTGCCGATCGCGGCGCTGCCGTGCTGGTGATCCTGCATGATCTGAATCTGGCGGCACGTTATTGTGATCGCGTGTTGCTGCTCGAAGGTGGGCGTCCGGTTGCACTGGATACGCCGCAGCAAGTGTTGCGTCCGGATATGCTCAAAGCCGTGTTCGGTCTTGAAGTATTGGTGCAGCCGCACCCGGAGCGTGGGCATCCGCTGATCATCGCCCGCTGATGTTTTCATCGAGGTGATTGCATGCGTGGGATGTGGCCGTTGGCAGTGTTGTTGCTCGCGGGGTCTCAGCAGGTCGCCGCGCCGCGAGTTCGGCAAATGATTTTTCCACAGACAAAAAAAGACCCGGTAAAAACCGGGTCAAATAACCGTGATTAGCCTGATGAGGAGATAATCTGAGAGTCCGAACCAAGGGCTTTTCAGAATATCGACCGATCTCGCGATCAGTTGTGATAATCATAGCGATTCTCATTACCGAGTCAACCACTGTTTTTCCATTCCCCTGATTTCATCTCGTCAATGGGCGCCCGGCCCAGAGAAAAGTGGGCTTGGCGTTAATTTCGGTTCGAGCTCAATTGGCTGATCTGCTTGTTCAGTTGATCGATGCGCCGCGCCATGCTTTCGATCAGGCTGTGGGCGATCTTCGGATTGGTGCGGGTCAGGCTCAAAAACTGATCACCGGGAATCAACATCACCGTACTCGGTTCGCAGGCGATGACCGTGGCATTGCGTGGCTCGCCGGTGAACACCGCCATGGCACCGAAAATCTCGTCCTTGGGCACCTCGCCGACCTTGTGCCCATCGACGTAGGCTTCGGCGTGCCCGTCGATGATCACAAATACGTGATCGGCGGCATCGCCTTGCTGAATCAGGGTTTCTCCAGCGTCGACCCGTTTAAAACCATTGGTGCTGCGAAACTCCCGAGGTTTCAATTCAGCCACCGCGTGAGCCAGGATTGCCATTTGCCCCAGCAAATACTCGAGAAACTGATCCGCCCGGCCCGGTTCGGCATACAAATGCTGGAACACATCGCTGCGCCGATAGGGCAGCAAACGCACTGGTCCATCGTTGCGCAAACGGCAATCAGCCCAATCGTCACCGCGCTGCAGGCCGATCAAGTCACCTTCCTGCCAGTAAAACAGCGCCCGGGTGCCTATGCAGCCGTTGATCACGCCATCGGTCAGCAGAAACATCTGATCGCCGGGTAATTGCGCCATCAGGTCATCCGTGGCGCCCAACTCCAGGGTTTCTGCGCACGGCGCCAGACCTTCCAGCCATTGCGCCGGCAAGTTCTGCAAACGATTGATCAGTGCGTCGGCAAGCGCCGATTGTTCCCCTAGCAGGTACATAACGGTCAGCGCCTGTTCAATTCTTGTGACGCGAGGAAATGGCTTCGAGTTGCTTGTTCAGGGCGTCCTTGCGCTCGGCTGGGATGTCATTCCAATGCACATCCATGAGCGCACCCTCAATCGCATACAACAACACCTTCGATGCGCGAAACCCGCGGGTACGCACGGCCCGGTAGGCGTCCACCGCGCCCAGGCGCCGCAAGTCCGAGGCGCTGTGGATGCCCACGGCATGCAGCCATTGCGCTGACGTCTTGCCAAGATTCTTCAGGTGTTGCAGTTCATCATTCATCAAGCCTCCTTGCGACGGCCGAATGGTGCGTGGGCGAGCTTCTCAGGAGTGTAGCCATCAGTAGGAAAAGCGTGGTTGTTTGGTTGCAATCAACGCAAACGCTTCTAAGAAACGACAACCGGGCGGGGTGAAAGGCCTGCGAACGCAGAAAGATGGGTGCAAACAAATATCAAATGTGGGGGCGAGCCTGCTCGCGAAAGCGGTCTGACTTTCACGATCAGGGTAACTGACACTCCGTCTTCGCGAGCAGGCTCGCCCTCGCAGGGTGGGCGTCGTGTCAGAGCTATCAGCGGGTGCGATAACGCAGGCGCGTCCCGAAATTCATCGACATCAGAATCTCGTCAGCGCTGAGCTCCGGCGGGAAGTACGCACCGGAAATCTGTGCGTGGGCCAGGCTTGCACCTTCCAGCGAGGCATGACGGAAATCGATGCCACGCAGATCGGCGGAGCGGAAATACGCGTCCCGGAAGTCCACGCCATCGGCGTTCAGTTCGCGCAGGTCGAGACCGCGGAAGTCACCGCCGACCATGTCGATCGGCCCGTCTTTCGGGCGCTCTTTGTTAAAACCCGTGATGTCATCTTTGTGCAGCAAGGCATACAGCGGAGTGTCGAGAAGTTTGGGTTGGCTCATGTCACATCACCTGTTGGTTTTATGACGCCAGTATAGTGCCACTATTTGACGGCCGTGAAGCGAGCGAGGGCTTCACGGCCGAAATAGTTTCTTACAGGCCTGGCAGGCGTTGGCGGATCTGCGCCACCACGGTGTCCAGCGTGCCGGATTCATTGGTCTGCACACGTTTGCTGCGCAGGATTTCTTCCGGCGTCAGCGCTTCGCGACTGGCTTGTTGAGCTTCGATCACGGCCAGCGTGGCGTCGGATGGATCCTGCTTGTCTGCTTGACGAATGGCCAGCCAGCTCTCGATCACCGCTTGCGGCGCATTGCAGTCGAGGATCAGGAACGGCGTACCAGTGGCTTCGGCGATTTGCGCCGCGTTGTCACGTTGCTCGCGCTTGAGGTAAGTGGCATCGATCACCACTGGATAACCGGCGTGCAGGATCACTTCAGCGATTTCATGCAGGCGTGCGTAGGTCGCGGTGCTGGCATCGGCACTATAAATGCCGGCCTGCACATCATTGGCGACGGTTTGCTCACCGAACAGACGCTTGCGCTCAACATCGGAGCGCAGACGAATTGCCCCCAGTGCTTCGACCAGACGCATGGCCACGTGGCTTTTGCCAACGGCGGAAACACCGTGGGTGATCGCCATGAACCGCGAAGGAATGGTGCTGTAGCTTTCCGCCAGGTTGGCGTAGTTGCGGTACTGACGCAGGGTGGTGGCGCGCTGCACCGGGGTTGCGTCTGCCGGCATGCTGAACAGTGCCACTTTTGCGCGAACCAGCGCGCGGTAGGCTTTGTAGAAGTTCAGCACTTCCATGCCTTGATAGTCGCCGGTCAGTTCCAGGTACTGGCTGATGAAGCGGCGAGCCAACGATTTCAGACCACGGTCTTCGAGGTCCATCGCCAGGAAGCCGGTGTCAGCCCAGACGTCGGTGAAACGGAACGGTTCGTTGAACTCGATGCAGTCGAAGATCACCACGTTGCCGTCGATGACGGTGGCATTGCCCAAGTGGATATCGCCGTGGCACTCGCGAGTGAAGCCTTCGGCCTTGCGCTGGGCGAACAGTGGCTTGAGGCGGGCGAAGCTGCTTTCGGCCCAGGCTTTAAGTGCCTCGAGTTGCAGCAGATCGTTTTTGTCGCTGAGGAACGGCAGAATCTGTTCGAAGTTTTGCGATACCGGCGCCATCACGCTGTCCGGGGTGCCCGCGTCATGCTCGGCCGGGACTTTCGGGGCGCTGAGGTGGAATTTGGCGATCTGCTCGGCCATTTCATCGATGTGCCGGGTGGTCAGCTCGCCGTTGGCTTGCAGGGTGCTGAGCAAACCGGTTTGCGGAAACTGGCGCATTTTCAGCACGTATTCGATAGCCGGGCCATCGCCGCCCAGTTGTGGCGCTTCGACGCTGCCGGTGACGGGCAGCACTTCCAGGTACAAATCGTCGGTCAGACGCTGGTTCAGGCGTAGCTCTTCGCCGCAGAAATGCTCACGCGCCTGGAGGTTGGTGAAGTCGAGGAAGCCGAAATTCACCGGTTTCTTCACTTTATAAGCAAAGGGGCCGGTGAGGATCACCCACGAGATATGGGTTTCGATGACCTGGAACCCTTCGACGGGGTGCGGGTAGAGGGCCGGGTTTTGCAGGGCGGCGATCAATGACTGGCTCACGGGCGATCCTTCAGAGACTGGGGGAAATTCGAGGTCGCCATTATGGCCGCTCGCCAGCCCGACGCAAACCTCGGAGCGCTTCTGTCGAGTCTGAATAAAGTGCGTATAATCCGCCGCCATGACTCGAACTCGATCTCCCCGTACCAAGAAAAAACCACCTTCCAAGGGCCTGCGCCCATGGCTGGGCTGGGCCATTAAACTCAGTCTGGTCGGCCTTGTGGTGCTGGCCGGATTCGCCGTTTACCTCGATGCCGTGGTGCAGGAGAAGTTCTCCGGCAAGCGCTGGACCATCCCGGCCAAGGTGTACGCGCGTCCGCTTGAGCTGTTCGTCGGACAAAAGCTCAGCAAAGACGATTTCCTCACCGAACTCGATGCCCTGGGCTATCGCCGCGAAGCCGTGAGCAATGGGCCGGGCTCCGCAGCGGTCAACGGCAATACCGTCGATCTGAATACCCGTGGCTTCCAGTTTTATGAAGGTATGGAGAAACCGCAGCCGGTGCATGTGCGCTTCTCCGGTGACTACGTTGCTGAGCTTTCGGCAATCAACGGTTCGAAATTGTCCGTGGTTCGCCTGGAACCGCTGCTGATCGGCGGGATTTACCCGAAAAACCTGGAAGACCGCATTCTGATCAAGATCGATCAGGTGCCGCCGTATCTGCTGGACACCCTCGTTGCTGTAGAAGATCGCGATTTCTACAGTCACTGGGGTGTATCGCCGAAGTCGATTGCCCGCGCCATCTGGGTCAATACCTCCGGCGGCAAGATGACTCAGGGCGGCAGTACGCTGACCCAGCAGTTGGTCAAGAACTTCTACCTGACCAATGAACGCAGCCTGACCCGCAAGCTCACCGAAGCAATGATGGCGATGTTGCTGGAGTTGCATTACGACAAGAAAGACATCCTTGAGGCGTACCTCAACGAAGTCTTCGTCGGTCAGGATGGCCAGCGCGCGGTGCATGGTTTCGGTCTGGCGAGCCAGTTTTTCTTCGGTCAACCCTTGTCCGAGCTGAAACTGCATCAAATAGCGTTGCTGGTCGGCATGGTCAAAGGCCCGTCCTATTACAACCCGCGTCGCAACCCCGAGCGTGCGCTTGAGCGTCGCAACCTGGTGCTCGACGTGCTTGAGCAACAAGGCGTGGCAACGGCAGAGCAGGTCGAAGCTGCGAAGAAAATGCCATTGGGTGTGACCACTCGCGGCAAATTGGCGGACAGCTCGTTTCCAGGCTTTATGGATCTGGTCAAACGCCAGTTGCGCGAAGACTATCGCGACGAAGACTTGACCGAAGAAGGCCTGCGGATCTTCACCAGTTTCGACCCGATTCTGCAGATGAAGGCCGAGTCCTCGGTCAATGACACCTTTAAACGTCTGTCAGGGCGCAAAGGCTCCGATGATGTGGAAGCGGCCATGGTCGTGACCAACCCGGAAACCGGTGAAGTACAGGCGATGATCGGTAGCCGGCAGGCAAGTTTTGCCGGATTCAACCGGGCACTCGATGCCGTGCGTCCGGTGGGTTCGTTGATCAAGCCAGCGGTTTATCTGACCGCGCTGGAGAAACCAAGTCAGTACACACTGACCAGTTGGTTGTCTGACGAACCGCTAGCGGTCAAAGGTGCCGACGGTCAGGTGTGGAAACCGCAGAACTATGATCGCCGCTCCCATGGCACCGTGTTCCTTTATCAGGGCCTGGCGCATTCCTACAATCTGTCGACCTCGCGTCTCGGTCTGGAAGTGGGTGTGCCCAATGTACTCAAGACCTTGGCGCGCCTGGGTGTTACGCGTGAGTTTCCGGCATACCCGTCGATGTTGCTGGGCGCCGGCGGCATGACCCCGATCGAAGTGGCGACCATGTACCAGACGCTGGCCAACGGCGGTTTCAACACGCCAATGCGCGGGATCCGCAGCGTACTGACCGCCGAAGGCGAGCCGCTCAAGCGTTATCCGTTCCAGATTCAGCAGCGTTTTGATCCGGCGTCCATCTATCTGATCCAGAACGCCATGCAGCGCGTGATGCGTGAAGGTACCGGCAGATCGGTTTACAACGTGCTGCCGAAAACCCTGACCCTGGCCGGCAAGACCGGCACCAGTAACGATTCTCGCGACAGTTGGTTCGCAGGTTTCAGTCAGGACGTGCTGGCGGTGGTGTGGCTGGGGCGTGATGACAACGGCAAGACGCCGTTCACCGGCGCCACCGGTGCGTTGCAGGTCTGGACCAGTTTCATGCGCAAGGCCGATCCCCTGCCGCTGGACATGCCGCAACCGGACAACATCGTACAGGCGTGGGTTGACTCTCATACCGGGCAAGGCTCCGATGCCAACTGCCCGGGTGCGGTGCAGATGCCGTATATTCGCGGCAGCGAACCGCCACCCGGCGCCTCGTGTGCGGGCGAAACGCCTGCTACAGGCGAGTCGGTGATGGATTGGGTCAAGGGCTGGATGAATTAAGCAAAGAGGGTTTCAAGTGAACAAGTGGTTGATTCCAGCGGTGACCGCCGTAGCTTTGCTCAGCGGCTGCTCTACCGTACAGCGTGGTTCGATCCCGGTGGTTGATTCCGGTACGGCCGTGTCCAACAGCGAACGAATTTCGGCCAATGGCGGCTTCCGTCAAACCACGGTCAAGCGTCCTGTTCAGGGCCAGACTCAGGCCATTCCACAAGGTGACTCTGGCGTAGTTGTGATGGTGCCAGGTGGCGGCGCGACCACCTCGACGCCGATCAGCACTTCGCCGATCGTGCCGGGTCCGGCGTCCGGTGGCATCACGCCGGGGCCGTACAACCCTTCGTCAGTGGAAGCGGCGCCGATCAACTCCGGCAGCTACAGCATGCCATCGACGCCAAGTGGCATTCCTTCGGCCAACAGTGGCGGTGGCTTGTCAGCGGATGAGCAACTGGACGGTCCGGTTCTCGCCTTGCTGACCACCGCTCAACAGCAACAGGCCGGTGGCGACCTCAACGGCGCGTCTTCCAGCCTGGAGCGCGCGCAACGTGTAGCCCCGCGTGAGCCGCAAGTGCTTTATCGCCTGGCGCAGGTGCGCATGGCTCAAGGCGATGCGCCGCAGGCCGAACAGTTCGCCCGTCGTGCCTTGACCCTGGCCAACGGTCGTCCGGATTTACAGGCCAGTCTGTGGGAACTGATCGCGCAGGCCCGTGAGAAGCAGGGGGACTCCGCTGGTGCCGCTCTGGCCCGTCAAAAGGCCAAGGTTTCGCTGTGATGGACAGTCGTTTTCCGAAAATCGCCGATCAGCTTTTGTTGATCGAGCGTGAACTGCGTACGCAGGGCATGTGGGATGAAGTCTCGCCGTCCGCCGAAGCCTTGAGCAGTGTCGAGCCGTTTTCGGTCGACACGCTCGATTTCGAGCAGTGGTTGCAATGGATATTCCTGCCACGCATGAAGATGATCCTCGAACAGGATCTGCCGTTACCTAATGCCTCGGGTATTCAGGAAATGGCTGAAATGGTCTTCGCCCAGCGCAATCTGCAGGGCAAGGATCGGCAGCTTCAGGTATTGCTCAAAGAGTTCGACCTGCTCATTACTGCTTCGCGCTGAACCGGAAGCTGCCAGTCATTACTGGCAGTTTTCCGCTATCTGCTTCTGCGTTTCGCCGATGCGCTCTTGACGCTGCGCATCATCAAGCCGCCGCAATTGTCCCTCTACTTCCTCCCGCAAGCGCGGATTGTTCTGCAATTGCGCAAGGTTGGTGCGTGCCTGTTCACAAAATGCTTTGAGCTGCGCTTGCTGGTCGGCGACCTGTTTCTGGACCTTGGCGTCGATGGCTTTCTGATCGCCGAGTGCGCCGCTACCGGGCATTGCCGCAGGTTTCGGCGCGGGCGAGGAGGGTGTCTGCACAGAGGTGGACGGCTGGCCTTGGGGAGGTTGTGCATCGAAATGCGTGACACCTTGGGCGTCGACCCATTTGTAGATCTGAGCGGCCGAGCACCAGGGGCTGAGGCCGATCAGCAGTGTGAGGAGGAGCGTTCGCATGCTGATTCCTTGGCAAAATTGCGCAATTGACGCTAACAGAGTAGCGGTTTTCAGGTTTTTTCTTGCGTTCTCATGTGCTTACCCACAATTAAGCACACAGACGACTTGACTTGGAGAGGGCGAAACAGAAGAATCCGAAGTCCGCTGTAGAGGGACTGCCAGAAGCAGACCCTCTCGGTAGATCATGAGGCGCACATCCGCGCCGACCTGTTACACCCGCAACGCGTTACCTCGCGCTGGGTGGGAAAGGCCCGCAACACTTGGGACGATCCCAATACTTGCTCAGTCAGTGCTGACGTAGTCGGCGACCACCGTCGCTCATGCTCTGCCGAGAAGTAAACCTATTAAGACCCGCCCCTATTTTGTGGACGGTATTCTGGCGTTTTAGAGGTGAACAACGTGGAGCTTTTATCTGGCGGTGAGATGCTCGTCCGCTTCTTGCGTGACGAAGGCGTCAAATATATTTACGGGTACCCGGGTGGTGCTCTCCTGCATGTTTACGATGCCCTGTTCAAAGAACCGGAAGTGACCCACATCCTGGTTCGTCACGAACAAGCGGCTACCCATATGGCTGACGGCTATGCCCGTGCCACCGGTAAAGCCGGCGTGGTATTGGTGACTTCCGGTCCAGGCGCCACAAACGCCATCACCGGTATCGCCACGGCCTATATGGATTCGATTCCAATGGTGATCATTTCCGGTCAGGTGCCAAGCACCATGGTCGGCACCGACGCGTTCCAGGAAACCGACATGATCGGTATCTCCCGGCCGATCGTGAAGCACAGCTTCATGATCAAGCACGCCTCGGAAATCCCGGAAGTCATGAAGAAAGCCTTCTACCTGGCACAATCCGGTCGTCCGGGCCCGGTCGTGGTCGATATCCCGAAAGACATGACCAACCCGGCCGAGAAGTTCGAATACGTCTTCCCCAAGAAAGCCAAGCTGCGCTCCTACAGTCCGGCCGTTCGCGGTCACTCCGGGCAAATCCGCAAGGCAGCAGAAATGCTCCTGGCGGCCAAGCGTCCAGTGCTGTACTCCGGCGGCGGCGTGATTCTGGGCAACGGTTCCGCACCGCTGACCGAACTGGCAAAAATGCTCAACCTGCCAGTGACCAACACACTGATGGGCCTGGGCGGGTTCCCTGGCACCGATCGTCAGTTCATCGGCATGCTCGGCATGCACGGCAGCTACACCGCTAACCTGGCGATGCACCATGCTGACGTGATCCTGGCTGTCGGCGCGCGGTTCGACGATCGCGTGATCAACGGCGCGGCGAAGTTCTGCCCGAATGCCAAGATCATTCACATCGATATCGACCCGGCTTCGATTTCCAAGACCATCAAGGCCGACGTGCCGATTGTGGGGCCGGTAGAGAGCGTCCTGACCGAAATGGTCGCGATTCTCAAGGACATCGGCGAGACCCCGAACAAGGAGTCCGTGGCCAGTTGGTGGAAGCAGGTTGATGAATGGCGCGGTGATCGCGGCCTGTTCCCTTACGACAAGGGCGACGGCAGCAAGATCAAGCCACAGACCGTGATCCAAACCCTGTGCGAAGTGACCAAGGGCGATGCCTTTATCACCTCCGACGTGGGTCAGCACCAGATGTTCGCTGCGCAGTACTACACGTTCAACAAGCCGAACCGCTGGATCAACTCCGGTGGCCTGGGCACCATGGGCTTCGGTTTTCCGGCGGCCATGGGTATCAAGTTGAGCTTCCCGGATGAGGACGTTGCCTGCGTGACGGGCGAAGGCAGCATCCAGATGAACATCCAGGAACTGTCGACCTGTCTGCAATATGGCTTGCCGGTGAAGATCGTCATTCTGAACAACGGTGTTCTGGGGATGGTTCGTCAGTGGCAGGACATGAGCTACGGTAGCCGTCACTCGCACTCCTACATGGAATCGCTGCCTGACTTCGTCAAATTGGCTGAAGCTTATGGTCACGTTGGCGTGCGCATTACCGATTCGAAAGATTTGAAGTCGAAGATGGAAGAAGCGTTCGCCATGAAAGATCGCCTGGTGATCATCGATATTTCGGTCGACACCAGTGAGCACGTCTACCCGATGCAGATCAAAGACGGCTCCATGCGCGATATGTGGCTGAGCAAGACGGAGCGTACCTAATCATGCGGCACATTATTTCCTTGCTTCTGGAAAACGAACCCGGTGCTTTGTCTCGCGTAGTCGGCCTGTTCTCGCAGCGCAACTACAACATCGAAAGCCTGACCGTGGCCCCAACCGAAGACCCGACACTGTCGCGTCTGACGCTGACCACGGTTGGCCACGATGAAATCATCGAGCAGATCACCAAAAACCTGAACAAGCTGATCGAAGTGGTCAAGCTGGTGGACCTGTCGGAAAGTGCTCACATCGAGCGCGAACTGATGCTGGTCAAGGTCAAGGCCACTGGCGCTCAGCGCGCCGAGATCAAACGCACTACCGATATCTACCGTGGACAGATCGTCGATGTCAGCGCGAGCGTGTATACCGTTCAATTGACCGGTACCAGCGACAAGCTCGACAGCTTCATTCAGTCCATCGGCACCGCATCGATTCTGGAAACCGTCCGTAGCGGCGTGACCGGCATCGCTCGCGGCGACAAAGTACTCAGCATTTAAACCAAATTAGCGAATGGCCTGAACGGCCTGGATATATAGGGGAAATTCATGAAAGTTTTCTACGATAAAGACTGTGACCTGTCGATCATCCAGGGCAAGAAAGTTGCCATCATCGGTTACGGTTCCCAGGGCCACGCCCAAGCGTGCAACCTGAAAGACTCCGGTGTCGACGTTACCGTTGGTCTGCGTAAAGGTTCGGCTACCGTTGCCAAAGCCGAAGCCCACGGCCTGAAAGTGACCGACGTTGCTTCCGCTGTGGCTTCTGCCGATCTGGTCATGATCCTGACCCCGGACGAGTTCCAGTCCTCCCTGTACAAAAACGAAATCGAACCGAACATCAAGAAAGGCGCCACTCTGGCCTTCTCTCACGGTTTCGCGATCCACTACAACCAGGTTGTTCCGCGTGCCGACCTCGACGTGATCATGATCGCGCCGAAAGCTCCAGGCCACACCGTACGTTCCGAATTCGTGAAAGGCGGTGGTATCCCTGACCTGATCGCGATCTACCAGGACGCTTCGGGCAACGCCAAAAACGTAGCGCTGTCCTACGCGGCTGGTGTGGGTGGCGGTCGTACCGGCATCATCGAAACCACCTTCAAGGACGAGACTGAAACCGACCTGTTCGGCGAACAAGCCGTTCTGTGCGGCGGTACCGTTGAGCTGGTGAAAGCCGGTTTCGAAACGCTGGTTGAAGCTGGCTATGCGCCGGAAATGGCTTACTTCGAGTGCCTGCACGAACTGAAACTGATCGTTGACCTCATGTACGAAGGCGGTATCGCCAACATGAACTACTCGATCTCCAACAACGCTGAGTACGGCGAGTACGTGACGGGTCCTGAAGTGATCAACGCCGAATCCCGTCAGGCCATGCGCAACGCCCTGAAACGTATTCAGGACGGCGAATACGCCAAAATGTTCATCAGCGAAGGTGCAACCGGCTACCCTTCGATGACCGCCAAGCGTCGTAACAACGCCGCTCACGGTATCGAAATCATCGGCGAGCAACTGCGCTCCATGATGCCGTGGATCGGTGCCAACAAGATCGTCGACAAAGCCAAAAACTAAGTCCTCGTCTCTTGTACGAAAAACGCGGCCTCGGCCGCGTTTTTTCGTTTGAGGCGGTGGTTCTGGTATAAAGCTGCATCGTTTGTGGCCGAACCGTCGTCACAGACACAGTCGATTTTTTCCAAACCGTTGCAAGGTAATGTCCATGAGCGAACGTCCCGAAGAGCCGAACAAGGCTTCTGACGCCGAAAGCATGCTGCCCATCGATGAGCACATCGAAGAAGGGCACGACGCAGAAGGTCGTAAAGTCCGGCATCGTGGTATCTATCTGCTGCCGAACCTGTTCACCACTGCAAACCTGTTCGCAGGTTTTTATTCCATCATCAATTCGATGAGCGCCCAGGCTGCGTTGAGCGCCGGCGACTCAGTGAACGCGAGCAAGTATTTCGCCTTTGCAGCGATCGCCATTTTCGTCGCCATGGTGCTCGACGGCCTGGACGGTCGCGTCGCGCGCATGACCAATACGCAAAGTGCGTTCGGTGCCGAGTACGACTCGCTGTCGGACATGGTCGCGTTCGGGGTTGCGCCGGCCTTGCTGGCGTTCGGTTGGGCGCTGGGCGACATGGGCAAAGTCGGCTGGATGGTCGCCTTCATCTATGTGGCGGGTGCGGCCTTGCGTTTGGCGCGCTTCAACACCCAGGTCGGTACTGCGGATAAACGCTATTTCATCGGTCTGGCCAGCCCGGCAGCCGCTGGCGTGGTGGCGGGCATTGTCTGGGCGTTCAGTGATTACGGCATTCAGGGCTCGAAAATGTCGTTTCTGGTCGCGTTGATGGTGGCGGCTGCTGGCATGCTGATGGTCAGCAATATCAAGTACAACAGCTTCAAGGAGCTGGACTTGAAAGGGCGCGTGCCTTTCGTGGCGATTCTCGCGGTGGTGCTGGTGTTTGCCGTGGTCTTCAGCGATCCACCGCGCATTCTGCTGCTGGTTTTCCTCGCTTATGCGGCGTCCGGCCCTGTGCAATACCTGTTGCATCTCCGTCGGCACAAAAAGGCCGAGTGATGTAATTTTCCGCATACTCCGCAGTCTATGGGTGCATCTGTCCTCCAAAGCTGCGGAGTTGCCATGCTGATCAAAGTCCCTCAAACGTCTGACTGCCATGAGTCGGATGTCACGCCTGAATCCATTTACCTCTCTCGCCGCCAATTGCTTGGTGCCACTGCTGCCGTTATCGCCGTCAGTAGCCTGCCGCGCTGGGCGAGTGCCGACGATGCCGCTCGCTATGCGGATGTCGAGGCGGGTAAAGCGCCTGCCTGGTTTGCCGAAAAGCTTCCTTCTACTAAATGGGGAGCGGTCAACGTCAAGGGTGAGGCGATTACGCCTTATAAAGACGCGACCCATTACAACAACTTCTATGAGTTTGGTACCGACAAGGGGGATCCGGCTGCAAATGCCGGCTCGCTGAAAACCGAGCCGTGGAGTGTGGTCGTTGACGGGGAGGTAGGTAAGCCCGGACGTTACGCGCTCGAAGACTTCATGAAGCCGTATCAGTTGGAGGAGCGCATTTATCGTCTGCGCTGTGTTGAGGCCTGGTCGATGGTCATTCCATGGATCGGTTTCCCTGTTTCGGCGTTGCTCAAACAGGTCGAGCCGACCTCCAATGCCAAGTACATCCGCTTTGAGACTCTACAGGATCCCAAGAGCATGCCCGGACAGCGCTCTGGTTTTGCCCTGATCGACTGGCCTTATGTAGAAGGCTTGCGTCTGGATGAGGCGATGAATCCTTTGGCTATTCTGGCGGTTGGTATGTATGGCCGTGAGTTGCCCAATCAAAACGGTGCTCCACTGCGCTTGGTAGTGCCATGGAAGTATGGGTTCAAGAGTGTTAAATCCATCGTGCGTATTAGTCTGGTCAGTGAGCAGCCGAAGACGACCTGGCAAAGTATTGCCGCCGATGAGTACGGATTTTATGCGAACGTGAACCCGACGGTTGATCACCCGCGTTGGACGCAAGCTCGGGAGCGGCGCTTGCCCAATAGCCTGTTCAAGCCGAACGTGCGCGATACGCAGATGTTCAACGGCTACGCGGATGAAGTCGCTTCTTTATATACAGGGCTCGATTTGCGGAAGAACTACTGATGCGATTCCCGTTTTGGCGTATAGGCGTTTTCATGGCGGCGGCGGTTTTGCCCTTGCTTTGGTTCTATCAGGCTTTTGCGGATTTGCTTGGTCCCGATCCCGGCAAGGTGCTGGTTGATCGGTTAGGGCTTGGTACGTTGGTGTTGTTGCTGATCACCTTGAGCATGACGCCTTTGCAGAAGCTGACCGGATGGGCGGGGTGGATCGCAGTTCGTCGGCAGTTGGGGCTTTGGTGTTTTTCCTATGTGGTTCTACATCTATGCAGTTACATGGCATTTATTCTGGGTTTCGATTGGTCCCAGCTAGGGGTAGAACTGCGTAAACGTCCGTACATTATTGTCGGGACACTGGGGTTCCTCGGATTGTTGGCTTTGGCGGTGACTTCCAATCGCTACAGTCAACGCCTTTTGGGTGTTCGATGGAAGAAGTTACATCGACTGGTATACGTGATACTTGGGCTTGGATTGCTGCATATGCTGTGGATCGTACGGGCTGATCTCAAGGAGTGGGCTGTCTATGCTTTTATAGGTGCTCTGCTTCTGTTGCTGCGCGTTCCTCCTGTTGCTCGTCGAGTCCCGCGTTTATTGGCTAGAAAGCAGATTCTGAAAGAAAAGCGAAATTAACGGTTGACGGCAGATTCTGGAAGCCTATAATTCGCCCCACTTCCGGCGCAGTCGAAACGGAAAACTCCTTGAGATTCAATGAGTTATGAGGTTTTCGGCAGCAAGTTGCTTCAGTTCATCGAAGTCAGAAAGAAGTTGAAAAAAAGAGGTGTTGACAGCAGCGTGTAACGCTGTAGAATTCGCCTCCCGCTGACGAGAGATCGAAGGCGCAAGTGGTTGAAGTTGTTGAAGAATTCTTCGAAAGCTTCTGAAAATAATCACTTGACAGCAAATGAGGCTGCTGTAGAATGCGCGCCTCGGTTGAGACGAAAGATCTTAACCAATCGCTCTTTAACAACTGAATCAAGCAATTCGTGTGGGTGCTTGTGGAGTCAGACTGATAGTCAACAAGATTATCAGCATCACAAGTTACTCCGCGAGAAATCAAAGATGTAACCAACGATTGCTGAGCC